>PWNY01000016.1 GCA_003557805.1 Bacteroidales bacterium
CCCAGAATATGTTGGGGAAATTCTGGCGAAGTACCTCGGCTGTGGGATCATCGGGCGCAAACTCGTCGGGCGGCGTGTAGGGTTGGTGAGGATCGAAATAATGCAGCCAGAGGAAGAAGTCGCTTTCGGCGTTGGCGGTGATCCATTGGATGGCATGATTGGTCACACGCTCGGTCGAATCGTGTTTGTCCGTGCGGATGTTAAGATAGCGGTGAAAACCGTTGTTAAATCCCCGTTCTTCTTGCAGAAAAACATTGGCCAGGAATGCGCAAGTGAGATAGCCCCCCTCGGCCATTCGTTCCCCCAGTGTGTCGACATCTTCGGGAATGCGTGTTGTCTGTTCCGTTGCGCCGTGCACGGCCGGAGCAAGCCCTGTGGTCATGGATGCCAGAGAAGGCAAGGTCCACGGACTTGGCACGAAGGCCTGCTCGAAGAGGACTGCTTCTTCGGCGAATTGGTCGATGTTGGGACTGTTCTCATTTGTCGCGTAACATCCAAGCGCATCCCACCGAAGCGAGTCCATGCTGATCAGTATAACGCGTGGAATCGTATGTTTCGTGGAGGCAGCCGTCTCGGTGTAATCGATGATGGCGTCATCCGAAAACGCTTGGGCCGATGGGGGGGCTATGTAGAGATCCGCGGCCGACGCGGACTCTTGGCGGATAGCTCCCGTATGCACCCGATAGGCCGCACCGGAGATGCTTGCGGCAAGCACGGCCACCAGCAGAATGGCAAGGGCGCGTTGCCGGGCCGGCGTACCAACCACGGCGAAAGCGCCAAGACCACACAGCGTGCTCAATCCTGCAAAAATGAGGCGCATGGCCCAGGGGGCACGCAAAACGGCATTCATCGCTCCGGTTACCACCCCCCAGCATTGGAAAGTTCCCAATGCAACAGCCAGAGCCATCCCCAGCCGCCAAGCCGACAAAGCGGATCTCTCGCGCAGTGTTGTACGGAAGGCAACGAAGAGAACAAGGTGTAGCGTCGCTACCAGCGCGGCTAATGGCAGCACGACGGTCTGCGCGTACACAACAAAATCACTGAACGGCATCGCCGCTGAGAAAACGTTTGTCACTTGGATTGCCGCGGCAAAAAGAGCGACTCCGGCGGCCGTCGCTACCGCCGGGCCTATGAAATGGACACTGCGCTTTTCTGGACTCATGACGATTCCCGGCATATTCTTTCCGCACCGCCCCATATCCATTGTAGCCAGCCTGATTATGTGCTGCAACCTGGGTTGCCCCTTTCCTCGAATCGGCCGACGATTCAGGGCTGGCACTCAGGTTGTCTGGATTCTGCCTGTGTATTATCATGCCTGTTCGCAAGAAAGAGTGAGACCCGCCGATGTTAGAAGGAGAAATCTTGAGCAAGGATGAGGATTGAATCGGAAAGTCGTATTACCACAAAAGGTTTAATTTCCCATGCGATCTTGCTGGTGGTAATTCTTGTCATTTTTTTCCCGGGGGCGTTTTTTCGGAAAGAGACGCTTGTGCCGGGCGACCGCCTGTATAACCATCCACCGTGGAGGTATTACATCGAGGCCCTCGTTCCACCGCATCGGTCGGTCAAGGCCCTGGAAGCATTGGTGCTTATCAATAAGTTCCATTGGATGGCGGGAGACCAGTTGCGCGAAGGATGCTGGCCATTATGGGCTCCCTATGAACATGGAGGGGCCCCGCTGCTGGCGAATATGCAGAGTGCCGTGTTCCATCCTCCCCGTCTCTTGCATTATTTCATCGCGGATGGCCCGATAGCCACGACCATCTACATCCTTCTGACGTTTTTTCTGTGTGGCATGATGGCTTATATTGCGGCGGTGTTACTCGGTCTGCCGTCCTTTGCCGCCCGTTTCGTATCGGTGGCTTGGATGCTAGGCGGTTACAACAATCTCTGGTGCTACTGGATGGAACCGGATGTGGCCGCGTGGTTCCCATTACTCTTCCTGGGCGCCGAGTATCTCTTGAGGGAACGCTTCCGGGCGGGATTTATGCTCACGGCGGCGGCGGGTTCCCTCGCGCTGCTCGGCGGTCACCCGGAGACGGCGTTTAGCTTTGCGTTTTTCCTTGGTGTGTATGTTCTTATCCGGCTGTTCCTGGGGCGGCATTCGCCGAAGCGCTGGGTTCAAGTGGTCTCGGTGTTAGGCCTGGCCTGGGGGGTCGCATTGTTGTTTACGGCTGTCCAGCTACTGCCGTTTATCGAGTACTTGTTTAACAGCCCGAAAGCCGCGTTTCGGTCACGTTATTCGGGATGTGAACTTCCTTTACGCAACCTTACCGGTTTCTGGTTTCCCTTGTTCTGGGACCGTTCTTCCGGGAGCAGCATCGACTTTTTGTGGGCCAACTGGCTGTTTTTTGGTCTGGTGAGCTGGGTTGCTTTGGCAGCTCTTTTTGTCAAGCTGCCCTCCAGCGGGCACAGAAAGCGTACGCTAGCCTTGGCTGCGAGTTCCTTAATCGCGTTGCTGGTTGCCCTTGACGCGCCGGGTTTTCACCTGCTTAACGCTCTCCCGCTTTTTCGAACGATGTGGTACCGTTATAACGTGGCCTTTGCCGTTTTTGGACTGTGCCTGCTGGCCGGAACGGGTCTCGCGCAGTGGTTTTCGTCAGCTCCTACGGTGCAAGAAAAGGCTCGTTTTCGGAAAACGCTCCTGGCGGGCTTGGCTTTCCTGCTTGCGCTATCATGGTTTGTCTATGCCAGAGCTTCGGGTATGCCCGACGAGTTTGTATTCTATGGGCAAGTGCTAGCAACAACACTCACGGCTTTGGCCGCATTGGTCTTATTCAATTGTGGCGGGGCCGTTTCACGTAATGCCGTCCTGGGTATTCTGTTGCTGGAATTGGCTTATCCGTTTTATGACAACCATCCAACAATCCCTCGAGAAAACGTCTATCCGGACACACAACTTACCAATACGCTGCAGGATTTTCCCAAACCAACCCGTATCTCGTTCATAACAGGGGGCTTATTTCCCGGCCTGATGGCCTATTATGAGCTCGAAGCATTGTACGGCTACGACGCCATGTTTCCGGAAAGGAATTTTGAACGATTCCGCTTTGGGAACATTCCGGGGCTCTGGGCGAAAATGGAGCCCTTTTGTGCGGTGCAATGGTATCTGGGCCCTCAAGGTGTCCCCGTTAAGGAATGGTGGCATGGCTGCCCGGAAGACGCACGATTCGTCGATACAATCGACGGTTTCGATATATACGAAAACCGGAAGGCAAAACCTCGAGCCTATCTGGTCCCGGCGTACACCCGGGTAGACCCTGAGCCGCTCGCCATTCTTGGCGGTCTGGCCGATCCCGAATACGACCCCGAGCATATTGTGCTGACGGACGCCCCGCCCAGTGTCCCTTCACCGGCCCCCTCGCATGAGCCCCCAGGAACGGCAACGGTCGCGCATCACGCCCCCGATGAAGTGGTCGTGAAAACCCGCGCCACGCGGCCGTGCATACTTGTGCTCGCCGACAATCACTATCCAGGCTGGCACGTGGAAATCAACGGCAACGCAGCTGAACTCTTTCCTGCCTACACGGTATTTCGCGGGGTTGTCATCCCCGCTGGCGAACACGAGGTGCGCTTTTATTACAAGCCCTTTTCGTTCCGGCTGGGCATGGTCATTTCCGTGATTTCCCTTATTTCAGCGCTGATTTGGGCAGGAATGCTGCTTGTTGTACCCCGAAAAACGTTTTCTCGGGCTGCCCCGCAGCACATTTCTCAAGGGGCGAGGTAGCCGTGGTCGCGGAGTGCCTCGAGCACATCCGGGTCCAAATCCTCGGCTCTCAGAGCTCCGGGACTTACCTCATACCAGACATAGACGCCGAAGGCCTGGGAGTGCCATGCCTGTTCCATATCGGTCCATGCCGCGGCGATAGCCGCCGGATTCAGGGTTAGACGATCGAGAGTCATCGGTGCCATGGCATGCCCGATATGGACGTGGTCGGGACCCAGCACCTGGCCATCCTTCTCAATGGTCAGCGTAAACGTCTCATCCTCGGGAATCTCGACAAAGATGTGCGCGTTATCGTGTTCCATCATTTCCCGCCATGATTGGGCTATGCTGGGATCTTGGATATTCCGCAACTGGACGGCGAAAACGATGCCCGTGTCACTAAGCATGACGTCGTACGGATATGGGAGAACTATTTCGTAGGCACCGAAGCGGTTTGTCTCGACATGGCACAGCAGTTCGTGTTCGGTTCCAAACTCGCGCGTGATAAGAATATGCAGCCCACTGCGCCCGCGCTGCTCCATGCGGTCCACGAGTTGAACCAGCTCGTCGCCCCACGTCGGCGGCTCGGTCAAGGGGGCGTGTTCGCCGGGATCGGCCGCCAAGTCGTACCATAGCGACTCGCCGGTTTCGGTGTCGCGGAGGTATTTTTTCTCGATGGTCTTGGCTGCGCGCAGATTGGCATCGTTGAGTTCGAGCGAAGCGTAACCGATGGCGGGCTCGATGCTGCCGCCGTTGAGATAGTCCCAAAATGATCTTCCTTGAAACCGAGGTTCGGGCGGGGCGCTTATCAGCTCGAGAATCGTCGGGGCGATGTCTACCATCTCGACCAGCGCGTCCCGGTGGCCGCCTTTGAGGTGTTCGCCGGGCAGTTTCCAGAGGAAAGGGATGCGGAGCTGTTCTTCATACAGCGTTTTTC
>PWNY01000362.1 GCA_003557805.1 Bacteroidales bacterium
AAGGAGGTGCTGCAAACCCGTCTCCACCCGTAGGGCCCGCACTGGGCGCGAAGGGTGTGAACATCATGGAGTTTTGCAAGCAGTTCAACGCCCGTACGCAGGACAAGGCAGGGAAGGTAATACCGGTTATCATTACCGTGTTCAAGGACAAGTCCTTTAATTTTATTATCAAGACCCCGCCTGTTGCTGTACAATTGCGTGAGGCAGCCAAGATCAAATCTGGTTCAGCAGAACCCAACAGGGCTAAGGTAGCGACCATTACCTGGGATAAAGTCCGGGCGATCGCTGAAGAAAAGATGCCAGACCTGAACTGCTTTACTGTTGAGTCGGCCATGAATATGGTTGCAGGAACGGCACGCAGTATGGGTATTCGTATCAAGGGGGAGCGCCCTGCTTAATACCTGCTTAAAGCATGGTATTGGCAATGTGAATTATTAAAGCTTAACGCAATCTAAGAAATGGCGAAACTAACGAAAAATCAAAAAGAAGCTTTATCAAAGTTCGACAGGAACGGGGTCTATTCCTTACCCGAGGCGGCTGAGCTGGTCAAGAAGCTTAATTATGCGAAGTTTGACGCTTCAGTTGACCTGGATATCAGGCTGGGTGTTGACCCCAGGAAAGCAAACCAGATGGTAAGGGGTGTCACCACCCTGCCTCATGGTACGGGTAAGACTGTTCGTGTACTTGTGCTTTGCGGTCCGGAAAAGGAGGATGAAGCTAAAGAAGCCGGAGCTGATTACGTTGGCCTGGATGAATATGTTGAGAAGATCAAGGGCGGATGGACAGATGTGGACGTGGTAATTACCACTCCCAATGTTATGCCGAAGGTAGGCGCGCTGGGCCGTATACTTGGTCCCCGCGGACTTATGCCTAACCCCAAAGCCGGAACCGTTACCATGGATATAGGAAAGGCCGTGGCAGACGTCAAAGGCGGGAAGATCGACTTTAAGGTGGATAAATATGGTATAATCCATGCCGGTATCGGAAAAGTATCTTTTGAAAAGGAGAAACTTGTGGAGAATGCCAGGGAGCTCATCCAGACAATATTGAGGTTGAAGCCTGCAGCTTCCAAGGGAACATATGTGCGGAGCGTTTACCTGTCCAGCACAATGAGCCCGGGGATACAGGTTGACACCAAATCAGTGTCATTATAAACAAGAGGTGGTTTACCTTTAAAGATGATAATGCTTTATGAAAAGTAGAGAAGAAAAATATCAGATAATTGAATCGCTGACCGAAAGGTTGAAGAACAGCGATGTCATCTATCTGACCGACACCTCCGATCTGAATGTGGAAACTATAAACAACCTCAGAAGGTTGTGCTTCAGGCGCAATGTTACAATGGAGGTTGTGAAAAACACCCTTCTTAAGAAAGCAATGGAAAAGAGCGAGAAGGAACTGGAACCCCTATACGGGGCCCTCAAAGGTTCCACTTCGATAATGCTTTCTGATACGGGTAATGTTCCCGCCAAGCTGATCAAGGAGTTCCGCAAGGCCAGAAAACTCGAAAAGCCGATTTTAAAGGCTGCATATATCGAGGAGGCCGTATTTGTTGGAAATGACCAGCTGGATACCCTGGCAAATATCAAGTCAAGGGAAGAGCTTATCGGAGATCTTATCGGACTATTGCAGTCACCCGTGCAAAACGTACTATCCCAGCTTAAGTCAGGTGGGGATACCATTGCGGGTGTTGTTAAAACGCTTTCTGAAAAAGAGGAAGGCTAAAAATCATTTAACACAAATTCAAACAGTAAAAAAACCCTATTAAAACAATAAGAAAATGGCAGATTTGAAAGCTTTTGCAGAACAATTGGTTAATCTTACGGTAAAAGAGGTTAATGAGTTGGCAACAATTTTGAAAGAAGAGTATGGAATAGAGCCTGCAGCCGCAGCTCCTGTTGCTGTAGCAGCAGCCGGTGGCGAAGGTGG
Source organism: Bacteroidales bacterium (assembly GCA_003557805.1). Classification (GTDB taxonomy): domain Bacteria; phylum Bacteroidota; class Bacteroidia; order Bacteroidales; family UBA7960; genus PUPG01. Next base: position 1,930 of record PWNY01000362.1, read on the forward strand.
CGGTGAGGCTGCCGAGGAGCAGACTCAGTTTGATGTCGTCCTGAAAGCGGCAGGCCCCTCTAAACTTGCAGTTGTTAAGCTCGTTAAGGAACTGACAAGCCTGGGTCTTAAGGAATCGAAAGAGCTGGTGGACAGTGCGCCAAAAGAGATCAAGGAAGGAGTTACAAAGGACGAGGCCGAATCGCTGAAAAAACAGCTTGAAGAGGCCGGAGCAGAGGTTGAGATAAAGTAAGCCCATACTTGTCAGTCACTAAAGATCAGATTTCTGCCGAATGAGCCATTCGCTGTAGAAGTCTGATCTTTATTGCCGGTTATTCTGTTTCTTCAGTTCATTGCTTTTAGTAACTTCAAATCCACAAACCCTTGGCAGCAAAACAAAAAACCGCAGAAAGGATTAATTTCGGAACAGTACCCCAGCACTTTGACTATCCCGATTTTCTTGAGATACAATTAAAGTCCTTCCAGGACTTTTTCCAGCTTGAGACCACCCCTGAAAACCGGAAGAATGAGGGCTTGTTCAAGGTGTTCAGCGAGAATTTCCCGATATCAGATGCCAGAAACAATTTCGTGCTCGAGTTTCTGGACTATTTTATCGACCCGCCCAAATACAGCATTCAGGAATGTATTGACCGCGGTCTTACATACAGTGTTCCGCTGAAAGCCAAGCTTAAACTTTACTGTACCGATCCCGAGCACGAAGACTTCGAGACCATTATCCAGGATGTATATCTTGGCACAATACCCTATATGACCCCCAGGGGTACCTTTTTGATCAATGGTGCCGAGCGGGTGGTAGTTTCACAGCTGCACCGCTCGCCCGGGGTATTCTTTGGCACAAGCGTGCATGCCAACGGCACACAGCTATACAGTGCCAGGATCATTCCGTTCAAGGGATCCTGGATAGAATTTGCCACCGACATCAACAGTGTGATGTACGCATACATTGACCGTAAGAAAAAACTTCCGGTCACCACCCTGCTGCGTGCAATAGGTTTCGAGACCGACAAGGACATACTTGAGATATTCGGTCTTGCCGATGAGGTAAAGGTGACAAAAACCGGGCTGAAGAAGTATGTTGGCCGTAAACTGGCCGCAAGGGTTCTCCGTTCATGGGTGGAGGACTTTGTTGATGAGGACACAGGTGAGGTTGTCTCCATTGAGCGTACCGAGGTCATAATTGACCGTGAAACAGTCCTTGAAAACGAACATATTGACCAGATACTGGATGCTGGTGTAAAAACCGTTATACTTCACAAGAAGGGGGTTAATGTAAACGACTACATGCTGGTTTACAATACCCTTCAGAAGGATACCACCAACTCGGAGAAAGAGGCTGTTGAGTTCATTTACAGGCTGTTGAGGAATGCCGACCCGCCGGATGATGAAACGGCAAGGAGCATGATAGACAAGCTCTTCTTCTCCGACAAACGCTATGATCTAGGCGATGTTGGCCGTTACCGCATTAACCGGAAGCTGAACCTGGAAACCCCAATGGATGTCAAGGTGCTTACCAGGGAGGATATTATCAGTATCGTAAAGTACCTGATAGAGCTGGTAAATGCCAAGGCCGATATTGATGATATTGACCATTTGAGTAACCGCCGTGTACGTACAGTTGGTGAACAGCTGTACACGCAGTTTGGTGTCGGCCTTGCCAGGATGGCCCGTACTATTCGTGAGCGCATGAACGTTCGTGACAACGAGGTTTTTGCACCCACCGACCTGATCAACGCAAAGACGCTCTCGTCGGTGATAAACTCATTTTTTGGTACAAACCAGCTCTCCCAGTTTATGGACCAGACCAACCCGCTTGCAGAGATAACACATAAGCGGCGTATGTCGGCCCTGGGGCCGGGCGGGCTTTCAAGGGAGCGTGCCGGGTTTGAGGTAAGGGACGTTCATTTTACCCATTATGGCAGGCTTTGTACCATTGAAACACCGGAAGGCCCGAACATCGGGCTTATTTCCTCACTCTGCGTATTCGCAAAGGTGAACGATCTTGGGTTTATAGAGACACCCTATTTCAAGGTTGAGGCCGGCAGGGTGCGTATTGACAAGCCCCCGCTCTACCTCTCGGCAGAGGAGGAGGAGACCGAAATAATCAGCCAGGCGAATGTTGAGCTTAAGCAGGACGGAAGATTTGCCGAGGAAAGGCTCAAGGTAAGGTACCAGGCGGACTATCCGATAGTTGAGCCCGAAAAGATCAACCTTATGGATGTAGGTCCAAACCAGATCGCTTCAATCGCGGCCTCCCTCATCCCATTCCTCGAGCATGATGACGCCAACCGTGCCCTTATGGGAAGTAATATGATGCGCCAGGCGGTGCCCCTGATCAACCCTGAAGTACCAATTGTGGGAACCGGCCTTGAGAAGAGGGTGGCAAACGATTCACGGGTCCTTCTGCATGCAGAGGGCCAGGGAGTCGTGGAGTATGTCGATGCTGACAGCATAGTGATAAGGTATGCAAGAAGCGAGGATGAAAGGCTGGTTAGTTTTGAGGATGATGTAAAGACTTATGAACTTACCAAGTTCAGCAAGACAAACCAGAACACCTGTATCAATCTTAAGCCTACTGTCAGAAAGGGACAGAAGGTTAAAAAAGGGCAGCTGCTGTGCGAGGGTTATGCTACCAAAAACGGTGAGCTTGCACTGGGACGCAACCTGAAGGTAGCCTTCATGCCGTGGAAAGGTTACAACTTTGAGGATGCCATAGTGGTATCTGAGAAGATCGTACGGGACGACATATTTACCTCAGTGCATATTGAAGAGTTCTCCCTGGATGTGCGTGATACCAAACGTGGTGCCGAGGAGCTTACTGCGGATATTCCCAATGTGAGCGCTGACGCCATAAAGGACCTGGATGAGAACGGACTTATAAGGATAGGTGCTGAAGTTAATGAAGGTGATATCCTCATTGGAAAGATTACTCCAAAAGGTGAAACTGACCCTACACCGGAGGAAAAACTTCTTCGTGCTATATTCGGAGACAAGGCTGGTGATGTTAAGGACGCATCCCTTAAGGCACCTCCTGCAACCAAGGGTGTTATTGTAGACAAAAAGCTGTTCTCAAGGATAATAAAGGACCGTAAGGCCAAGACAAAGGAAAAGGCATTCATTGAGAAACTTGACCAGGAGTTCAACAATAAGGCCGGAGAATTAAGGTCAAAACTGGTCGATAAGCTTATTGTGCTTGTCAGCGGCAAGACATCCCAGGGAGTTACTAACAGCCTTAAGGAATCAGTAGTTCCCAAGGGAACCAAGTTTACCCAGAAGATACTAAACAGTATCGATTACTCTACTATCAATCCCAATAACTGGACAACTGACAAGAAGAAAAATGACCTGATAAAGGAGCTTCTTCATAACTATTCTATCCAGTTCAAAGACCTTCTGGGCAATTACAACCGCAGGAAGTTCACCGCCACAGTTGGTGACGAACTGCCCACCGGTATAGTTCAGCTTGCAAAAGTCTATCTTGCCAAGAAAAGGAAGCTCAAGGTCGGGGATAAAATGGCCGGGCGACATGGTAACAAGGGTATCGTTGCAAAGATTGTCAGGCAGGAAGATATGCCGTTCCTTGAGGACGGTACACCTGTAGATATCGTGCTTAACCCCCTTGGCGTTCCATCAAGGATGAACCTGGGCCAGATATATGAGACTGTCCTTGGATGGGCCGGAGAGAAACTAGGCCTTACGTTCTCAACCCCGATATTCGATGGGGCAAATGTTGATTTGATAAACGAGTACCTGCAAAAGGCTGGACTGCCTGAGAACGGCAAAGTTTACCTTTATGATGGCGGCACAGGTGAACGCTTTGACCAGCCGGCCACAGTGGGGGTTATCTATATGCTGAAGCTCGGCCACATGGTTGATGATAAGATGCATGCCCGTTCCATAGGACCATACTCGCTGATTACCCAGCAACCGCTTGGCGGTAAGGCCCAGTTTGGAGGGCAGCGCTTCGGGGAGATGGAGGTTTGGGCTCTGGAGGCTTTCGGTGCAGCAAATGTGCTGCAGGAGATACTTACAATCAAGTCGGATGATGTGATCGGCCGTGCCAAAACATACGAGGCACTGGTCAAGGGAGATAACCTTCCGATACCCGGTGTGCCTGAATCATTCAATGTACTGGTACACGAACTCAGGGGCCTTGGCCTCAACATCAGGTTTGACTAACGGCCGGCATTTATTGCGGCATATGATCAGATTAAAAAAATCTTCCTAACAAATCTTATATATGGCTTTCAGAAAAGAATCCAACGTAAAAAGCAATTTCTCCAGTATTACCATCAGCCTGGCCTCTCCCGAATCAGTTCTGGAGCGATCGCATGGAGAGGTATTGAAGCCGGAAACCATTAACTACCGTACATACAAGCCCGAAAGGGACGGATTGTTCTGCGAGAGGATATTCGGGCCGGTAAAGGACTGGGAATGCCATTGTGGAAAATATAAGCGCATACGTTATAAGGGTATTGTTTGTGACCGTTGTGGTGTGGAAGTAACGGAAAAGAAGGTGCGCAGGGAAAGAATGGGGCATATTAAGCTGGTTGTGCCGGTAGCACATATCTGGTTCTTCCGTACCCTTCCCAACAAGATCGGTTACCTGCTAGGACTGCCTTCAAAGAAGCTTGACCAGATCATATACTATGAAAGGTATGTGGTCATAAATCCGGGTGTAAAGTCCGATGAGCTGAACTTCATGGACTTTCTGACCGAGGAGGAGTACTTCAACGTGCTTGAGTCAATACCGATGGAGAACCAGATGCTGGATGATGACGATCCGAACAAATTTATCGCACGTATGGGTGCTGATGCACTAAAGGATCTACTTATCCGCCTTGACCTTGACCAGCTCTCTTACGACCTGAGGCACAAAGCCAATACGGAAACCTCCCAGCAGCGCAAGGCCGATGCACTCAAGCGGCTGCAGGTGGTTGAGGCGTTCCGTGATGCACAGAAGACTATTGAGAACAGGCCGGAGTGGATGATAGTGGATGTGGTTCCGGTTATACCTCCCGAACTTCGCCCGCTTGTTCCCCTGGATGGCGGTCGCTTTGCCACAAGTGATCTCAATGACCTATACAGGAGGGTAATTATCCGTAACAACAGGCTTAAGAGGCTTATTGAGATTAAGGCTCCCGATGTTATCCTGCGCAACGAGAAAAGGATGCTTCAGGAGGCTGTGGATTCACTGTTTGACAACTCCCGCAAGACAAATGCGGTCAAGACTGAATCCAACCGCCCGCTTAAATCTCTGTCAGACAGTCTTAAGGGTAAGCAGGGAAGGTTTCGCCAGAACCTGCTGGGAAAGCGTGTGGACTATTCGGCACGTTCGGTTATTGTGGTAGGCCCAGAACTGGGCCTGCATGAATGCGGGATACCCAAAGAGATGGCTTCGGAGCTTTTCAAGCCTTTCATTATAAGGAAAATGCTCGAAAGGGGCATAGTCAAAACCGTTAAGTCGGCTAAAAAGATCGTTGACAGGAAGGACCCTGTTGTATGGGATATCCTCGAGAACGTACTTAAGGGCCACCCGGTTCTGCTAAACCGTGCTCCTACACTTCACAGGCTGGGTATTCAGGCATTCCAGCCAAAACTCATAGAGGGCAAGGCAATTCAGCTGCACCCGCTCGTGTGTACTGCATTCAACGCCGACTTTGATGGTGACCAGATGGCTGTTCACCTGCCGCTTGGTAACGCAGCCATACTGGAGGCGCAGCTGCTGATGCTTGCATCGCATAACATTCTTAACCCTGCCAACGGCGCCCCTATCGCTGTGCCTTCGCAGGACATGGTGCTTGGTCTCTACTATATGACCAAGGCGCGCAAGAGCACAAAAGAGAACCCGGTAAAAGGAGAGGGACTTACCTTCTATGGCCCCGAGGAGGTGATAATAGCCCACAATGAGGGGGCCGCAGACCTTCATGCCATTATAAAGGTCAGGGTCCCGGTTAAGGAGAAAGGTAAGCTTGTTGAAAAGGTGATAGAGACCACGGTAGGACGTGTGTTATTCAACCGCGTAATACCCGAGGATTATGGGTTCATTAACATGCTGCTCACCAAAAAGGCACTGCGTGATGTTATCGGAGGAATAATGAAGGAAACCGGTATATCCCGCACGTCAAAGTTCCTCGATGATATCAAGGACCTTGGTTTTGACCTTGCCTTCCGTGGTGGCCTATCATTTAACCTTGGTGACATAATAGTACCCGAGGAGAAACAGATACTTATTGACCAGGCTGACCAGCAGGTTGAGGAGGTCCGTGCGAACTACAGCATGGGATTTATTACGAACAACGAACGGTATAACCAGATAATTGATATCTGGACACACACAAACGCAAAGCTGACAAAAGTACTGATAGAAAAGACCACCGCTGATAACCAGGGGTTTAACCCGGTTTTCATGATGCTGGATTCAGGTGCAAGGGGCTCCAAGGAGCAGATAAGGCAGCTGTCTGGTATGCGGGGTCTTATGGCAAAACCACAGAAGTCAGGGGCCAAGGGCGGCGAGATCATTGAGAACCCGATTCTTTCAAACTTCAAGGAAGGACTGTCGGTACTGGAGTACTTCATATCGACACACGGTGCCCGCAAGGGTCTTGCGGATACAGCTCTCAAGACTGCCGATGCCGGTTACCTGACCCGCCGTCTTGTGGATGTTGCCCAGGATGTCATCATAACTGAAAGTGATTGCGGTACGCTCAGAGGGCTGACGGCTACAGCACTTAAGAACAACGAGGAAACCGTTGAGGCACTGTATGACAGGATACTTGGGCGTAACACCCTGCATGACATATATCATCCCACTACCGGTGAAATGATAGTTGCAGCTGGTGAAGAGCTAACTGAAGAGATATCACAGATTATCGAGGATTCACCGATAGAGGCCGTTGAGATCCGGTCTGTACTTACCTGTGAATCAAAGGTGGGGGTTTGTGCCAAGTGCTACGGCCGTAACCTTGCAACAGGCCGCATGGTACAGAAGGGAGAGTCTGTAGGAGTTATTGCGGCACAGTCAATTGGTGAACCGGGTACACAGCTGACACTTCGTACTTTCCACGTTGGTGGTACTGCGTCTAATATAGCAACAGCCTCTAAGGTTAATGCAAAATATGGCGGAGTTCTTGAGATTGACGAACTGCGCTCAGTGCCTTTCACTGGTGATGACGGAAGGGAGTACCAGGTGGTTATCGGAAGGTCTGCAGAGATGAGGATCGTTGACAAGAATACCCAGATGGTACTTACCAGCCAGAACATTCCTTATGGAGCCAACCTCTACTTCAAAAACGGGGATGAGGTCAAGAGCGGTGAACTTATATGTGAATGGGATCCATACAATGCGGTGATAATATCGGATGAGGCCGGTAAGGTTGTTTTCAACAATATGAAGGAGGGATCTACCTACAGGACAGATTCTGATGAACAGACAGGTTATTATGAAAAGGTCATTATTGACTCCAAGGACAAGACCAAGAACCCGTCTATAAGTATCGTTGACAAGACCGGAAATGAGCTGAGGGTATTTGATATGCCGGTAGGCGCCCACGTTGTGATAAACGATAATGTTGAGGTTAAACCCGGTACCATCATTGCCAAGATACCGCGTGCAGTAGGTAAATCAGGGGACATTACCGGTGGTCTTCCGAGGATAACCGAGCTGTTTGAGGCAAGGAACCCATCTGATCCTGCAGTGGTTTCAGAGATTGACGGGGTTGTCTCATTCGGTAAGAAGATCAAAAGGGGTAACCGTGAGGTTATTATTACCTCCAAAACCGGTGATGAAAAACGCTATCTGGTGCCGCTCACCAAGCAGATACTTGCACAGGAGAATGACTTTGTAAAGGCCGGAACACCTCTTTCAGACGGGCCTATTACGCCTGCTGATATCCTTGCGATCAAGGGACCCACGGCAGTACAGGAGTATATTGTGAACGAGGTGCAGGAGGTTTACCGCATGCAGGGTGTAAAGATCAATGACAAGCATTTTGAGATCATTGTAAGGCAGATGATGCGCAAGGTAGTGATCGAGGATCCGGGTGATACCCGTTTCCTGGAGAATGAGATAGTTAACAAGGTTGACTTCATGGAAGAGAACGACAGCCTGTTCGGCAAAAAGGTTGTTGAAGACCCGGGTGATTCGGTTTTGAAGCCCGGACAGATAATCACTGCCCGCCGTCTTCGCGATGAGAACTCTGTGCTTAAGCGCAAGGATAAGAATCTGGTTGTAGCACGTGATGCCAACGGTGCCACAGCCCGCCAGCAGCTTCAGGGTATCACCAAGGCCTCGCTGCAGACACAGAGCTTTATATCTGCTGCCTCATTCCAGGAAACTACCAAGGTCCTTACGGATGCCGCGGTGAATGCCAAGACTGACAAGCTGCAGGGGCTCAAGGAGAATGTTATTGTCGGGCACCTAATACCTGCCGGTACGGGCTTGCGTGATTATGACAATATCATAGTGGGGTCAATGGAGGAGTACAACCTTCTTATGGCCTCCAAGAACAAGGCAGGAGAGGTAAGCATTGAAGAGGAAAAAACCGAGATTGCCAATAAATAAAAGAAAGGGGATATTATGGCTGAGCAAAAGAAAACAGACAAAAAGATCAATATTGAACTGGCTCCGGAAGTTGCCGAGGGGGTTTATTCAAACCTAGCTATCATTACGCACTCCAATACCGAGTTTGTGGTTGATTTTATCAGGCTCATGCCTGGAGTTCCCAAGGCAAAGGTAAAGTCAAGGATTGTTCTGACACCACAGCATGCCAAACGCCTTATGAAGGCGCTGAAGGAGAACATAAACAAGTTTGAGTCGGTACATGGTCCTATCAAGGATGTTGAAGGCCCCGGGCTCCCCATGAACCTTGGTGGCCCGACGGCTCAGGCATGACCTGTCCGGACTGAACAGCTTTTTTGGACAGGCAATATATCCGGGATCAGCACCGCTTTACCGGGGGGCTCCCATACTCCTGGGATCCGGCTTAATGGGCAGACGTATCATTTTCCTCACGCTGAGCGTGGGGTGTGAAAACTCAATATCCACCCTGCCGGTCAGAAGGTAGACCCCCCTGCCGCTGAAAGGCCATTTTGCGGCAGCAGCCGGAAAGTGCACGGTATCAAAGAATTCACCTGCCGCATCAATGAAGCAGCCAAAATACATCGCTTCTCCTTTAACGGTGCGAACATATTTTGTGTTTACAATCCAGCCTGTCATATTTACCTCCATGCCGCCATGAACGGGCATTTCATCTGCTGTAATATCTCCCATGTAGTTTGTCTCAAGCAGGTCGAAAGGGGATGAACTCAAAAGGAAGCCAAGCAGCTGCAGCTCGTCATATGCATCTGATAAAGGACTGCTTTCCGGTTCGGGCAGGTTTTTCATGTTGGCGGGAGAACTGAAGAGTTCGGGGTGGCGGAATACCGTTCTGTCCCTTGCCATACAGGCCTGCCATAAAAGCCTGGACTTATCTGTGCCCGTGAACCTCAGTGCCTGTATCCGTATCAGTATTACCAGTTGTTCGTGCTTTACACTTGTGCGTTTTATAAAGTCTTCCAGGCTGGTATAGGGGCCATTGACCTTTCTTTCACTTACTATCATCACTGCCGTCTCCTGCTCCATATCCTGGATATTGACAAAACCGGCATATATGGTCTTGTTTCGGATGCAGTTAAGGTATTCGCTGTTGTTTACGCAGGGTAGCTCAATGTGTGCACCCAGTCGCTTTGCCTCATGAAAATATATCTCGCTGCGGTAGAAGCCCCCGAAGTTGTTCAGTACAGCCGTTATAAACTCAACCGGGTAGTGGGCCTTCAGGTAGAGGCTCTGGAAGCTCTCCACTGCGAATGATGCAGAGTGTGCCTTTGAGAATGAATAACCGGCAAAGGACTTTATCTGCCGCCAGACCTCACGGGAAAGACCCTCATCATGACCTTTTGCCCTGCATCCTTCAAAAAACCTTCCGGCCAGACCCAGCATCTCCTTTTCCGACCTGTATTTGCCGCTCATTGCCCGCCTCAGGACATCGGCATCCGCCAGGTCAAGGCCCGCAAAATGGTGGCAGACCTTTATTACATCCTCCTGGTATACCATAACACCGTATGTCTCCTTTAGCTGCTCCCTCATGACCGGGTGAAGATAACTGGCTTTTTCAGGATCCCTGCTGCGTTTTATGTACTCCTGCATCATTCCGGACCGGGATACCCCAGGTCTGATAATTGAGCTTGCGGCAACAAGGTCCAGGTAATTACTGCAGGATAGTTTTTTAAGCAGCCCCCTCATAGCGGGACTTTCTATGTAAAAACAGCCCGTGGCCCGGGCCTGTTTGAGGAGCTCAAGGGTGGCAGGATCTTCCTTTATGGCACCGGTGTCGTGAATGTCTGCACTTTCACCGCGGTTTTCGCTCACAAGCCTTACACACTCATTTATATGCCCTATTCCCCTCTGGCTCAGGATGTCTATTTTCTCAAACCCGAGGTCTTCCGCAACATACATATCCCATTGTACTACAGGCATCCCTTTTGGGGGCATGTCCAGGGCCGTATACATATATATCGGTTCCTCGGAGATTAGCACGCCGCCTGCATGTATGCTCCTGATGTTCGGGAACCCGGCAAGTTTTCCTGCAATGTCAAGCACCCCGGCCGAGATCCTGTCACAGCCTGCCTTGTCGGGCCCCTTCTCCACTAGCTTGTCAGTTTCATGCTTTGGCAGGCCGTAAACCTTTGCGGTTTCCCTTATTGCCGATCTTCTGTGAAAGGTGGATATGGTTCCCAGGAGTGCAGTGTGTTCGTTGCCGTGGCGCTTGAATATATAGTCGGTTACCTGGTCGCGGTCTTTCCAGGAGTAATCTATATCAAAGTCTGGTGGTGTTGAACGCCTGGGGTTTATGAAGCGTTCAAAGTAAAGATCCAGCTCTATCGGGTCCACGTCCGTTATGCGCAGACAATAAGCCACGGTGCTGTTTGCGCCGCTTCCCCGGCCAACATGGTGAAATCCCCTTGACATGGAATAGCGTACTATATCCCATGTGATAAGGAAATAAGATGAAAACCCCAGCTTGTCGATTATGTCAAGTTCATGTCTGACCCTTCCGGCGGCTTCTTTATTGTTGCTGCCGTACCTTTGTTTCATACCCTCTGTTGCCAGTTTCTCGAGCAGGGCCTTGTCACCGGCCCTGCTGCCTGTAAAGGTCCGCTTGTTCTTAAGCTTCCCGAACTCAATGTCAATGCTGCATTTGTCAAGCAGCTCTATCGTGTTGTCTATGATATCCTTTGCAGCTGCAAACCTTTGCCGCAGTTCGAAGGGCGGCAGCATCACATCGCCGGGATGCCCGGTATTTTCTGTTCTCAGCCTGCTTAACAGTATATTGTTGTCTATTGCCCTCAGGTGCAGGTGGAGCCTGTATCCTGCAGCATCCCTGAAAGATACAGGGTGAAGGGCCACTGCCCGCTGCGGGTTTTCTTTTGCAATGGACGCGGCCTCAGGCAGGTGGAGCTCTCCTGCCCTTATGCCGGTGTATTCATTTGGCCCGTACCTTCGCTGTTTGCCTTTTGCACCCAGGGGGTAGACCACAAAGGTGTCCTCACATACAGGAAAAAGGTCTGGCAGCCTGGTCTTATTTATGTTGTGCAGGCTGCGGAATTCATTGATCCTGCAAAACCCTTTCATATTGCGCGCCAGCACTATGTACAGAAGGCGGTCGCCATCCCTGAACTCCATGCCCGCTGCTGCCTGTATGCCCTTTTCCCTGCAAGCTTTTACAAAGTCGGGCACCGCCCCTGAATTATTTATGTCGGTAAGGGCGATCCTGTTTATGCCATATGATGCTGCCAGCCCTGCGAGCTCCTCGGGCGGCAGGGTGCCGTAACGCAGGCTGTAGTAGGTATGGCAGTTTATGTACATATTGTTGCTCTGTAAACTGTTATTCACTCACGGCTTTACCCGCTGCCCTGTACAACACCCTTTGCCCGTACCTGTTCCTTAAATGGTCCATTGCCTGGTAAAGCCTGGCCATTTCAGGGGTGTCTTCAAACATGTCAAGTTGCTGCGTCCCTCTTATCAGTTTGCTGAACTGTATACCAACCAGCCGTATGCGCATCCTTCTTGTATACAGCCTGTCGAACAGTTCCCTGCATACCGGTATCAGCAGGTGGTCAAATGCCGTATAAGAGGGCAGTTTTTTCTGCAGGCTGTGGGTGTCGAAGTTGGAGTACCTTATTTTAACCGTTACACAGGAGGTTAGCTGCCTGTTGCTGCGAAGCCTGAAGGCAAGCTGTTCGCAAAGGTTTACCAGTATATTGCCGATAAATTTTATATCCATGGTGTCATTGCTGAAGGTGGTTTCGCTGCTGATTGAGTTCCTTGTTGTCCACGGCTCCACTTTCCTGTTGTCTATCCCGTTTGCCCGGAGCCATATTTCCCTGCCGTTTTTCCCAAGTATGTTCTCGAACATTTCAGGTGGAATGCTGCGGAGTGTCCTTATGGTTGCAATACCCATATTTCGCAGGCTGTGATAGGTTTTCGGGCCCACCATAGGGATCTTGCCAACTGAAAGCGGGTCCAGGAAGCTCCTTACATGTCTTGCATCCACCTCCATGTGCCCGTTGGGCTTTGCCTCCCCGGTGGCTATCTTAGCGGTACTTTTGTTCAGAGACAGGCCAAATGAGACCGGCAGCCCGGTTTCCTTTATTATGACCTGTCTTAGTTCAGATGCCCATTTACTGCACCCGAAAAAGCGGTCCATGCCGCTGAGGTCTATATAGTGTTCATCTATGGATGCCTTTTCAAACAGGGGTACCCTGCCGGCTATAATGGAGGTCACCATATCGGAGTAATGGGAGTATGCATCCATGTCTCCGCGGATGTAAAATGCAGAGGGACAGAGGCGCCTTGCAAGCTTCATGGGCATGGCCGAATGCACTCCGTAGCGGCGTGCCTCATAGCTGCAGCTCGCCACGACCCCCCTGTCGCCCATGCCACCTATTATTACCGGTTTATCTGCCAGGCGGCTGTTGCGTACTCTTTCCACCGAAACAAAAAAGGTATCCTGGTCAAGGTGCAGTATACTTCTTGTACCCCTTTCTGTCACATACTCACTGTTCATTTTTCCGGAAACTTGCTTTTTTGAAAGAACAAAACTATCTTTGATTAAAAAATGATCATAAAAACGTTTATAATATAATCAAATTTGTTTTTTTAAACCGGTTATTTTTAAAATTCTGAGCGATGGAAAAAAAAGAGAAAGCCTCCGGCTATTTTGGTTCAAACATTAAGCTGCTGCGCAGGCGCAGGGGGCGTACACAGGATGATGTGGCATTTTCGCTGGGGCTTAAAAGGCCTACGCTCAGCGGGTATGAGAATGGCGTTGCCCAGCCCGGCCTGGAAACCCTTGCGGCCTTTTCCCGTTACTTTAATGTTTCAATAGACACCCTGGTCAAGACCGACCTGGGGAGCTTTTCGGAGAGCCAGCTGTCACAGCTGGAGAGGGGATATGATGTTTTTCTTACCGGCAGCAAGCTCAGGGTTCTGGCAACGACTGTTGACCGTGACAATGAGGAGAATATTGAACTTGTATCTGAAAAGGCGAAAGCCGGTTACCGTACCGGGTTTGCAGACCCTGAGTTCATAAAGGTCCTGCCTACGTTTCAGATGCCTTTTTTGTCAAGGCAGAAGAAATACCGCACGTTCCAGGTCTCGGGTGACAGCATGCTGCCCATACCCGACGGGGCATGGGTTACCTGTGAGTTTTTGCAGAACTGGCAGCTGATACGTGACCGGCATGCATATATCATACATACCCTGGATGACGGCGTTGTGTTCAAGGTCGTTGAGAACCGGCTCAAAAAAGGGGGGATACTCAGGCTCCATTCACTTAACCCTGCCTATGAACCTTACGATGTCCACATAAACGATGTGAGGGAGGTATGGAAGTTCGTGAACTATATCAGCCAGGAGATGCCTGATTCAGACACCCCTCACCAAGAACTGGCCCGCCAGGTGAACCGGTTGAGGAAGGATGTTGAAAAACTCAAGGAGCAGAAGGGTGGCTGATCTTTTTATTGCCTCAGAGACTCTCTATAAGCTCTCTGAATATCAGTGTCATCCTTGGTGCCGCCGAACCTGCCACACTCTTTACTTCCTCATGTGTGGTTGGTTTGTCCATCTCTGACTGCTCGGCAAGGTTGGTTATTACCGATATGCCGAAGCACCTCATTCCGGCGTGCCTTGCCGTTATGATCTCGGGAACTGTGGACATGCCCGTGGCATCTGCACCAAGCTTGTGGAACATCCTGTATTCGGCCGGGGTTTCAAGAGTCGGGCCGGGGCTGCCTATATATACACCGGACTGAAAGCGAATATTATTATCGACTGCGATCCGCTTTGCCCTGCCTATCAGCTCCTTGCAGTATGTTTCACTCATTTCCGGGAAACGTGTTCCAAGCTCGTCAAGATTGGGGCCCCTGAGGGGATTATCGGGAAACATATTAATGTGGTCGCGGATTATCATCAGGTCACCTGTCTCGAATGCCGGATTCAGACCTCCCGCTGCATTTGAGACGAAAAGTGTTTCCACTCCCATCAGCCGCATCACCCTTACGGGAAACGTTACCTTGTCCATGGAATAACCTTCGTAATAATGGAAACGCCCCTGCATGGCAACAACATCCTTGCCCCCAAGCCTGCCGAATATAAGCTGACCGTCATGGCCATCGACGGTTGATACCGGGAAGTTAGGTATATCCTCATATGCTATCTTGTGGCTTATTTCCATTTCCTCCACCAGTCCGCCAAGTCCGCTGCCGAGTATGATGCCGGCAACGGGGGTCATGCCGGTCTCTTTCTTTAAAAATTCAGCTGTTTCCTTTAGTTTCTCAATCATATTGCCTGGGTTGAATTTATTAATATGTAACCTTGTTTTCCATTTCAATCCATTTATCAAATGGCCTGAAGTATTCGTCAAGGTCGATCTTTTTCATTTCAATTGACCTTTTGTCAGGGGCAAGCTTAATCTCTTCATAAATAAAGGAGTCGTCGAAACCTGCCTTTGCCGCATCGGTATTGCCTGCGGCATAGTAGATCTTGTCAATTCTTGACCAGTAAATCGCCGCCAGGCACATTGGGCAGGGTTCACAGCTTGCATATATAACCGAACCCCTGAGCCTGAAGTCAT
>PWNY01000231.1 GCA_003557805.1 Bacteroidales bacterium
ACTCTAAAGTATATTAACGGGTCTGCTTTCTGTCTTTTTTTTCCGTCTTGGAAATCCCAGTCCCTCAAAGATCGTTTCCCCGTTTGGGGAGGGCAAAGATAATACATTTTTTGCTTTTCCAAATGTTTTTCATGGAATTTTTAACCCCGCATGAATTAGGTCAGGCTGACGGAACACGAGCTTTTTACTATCTTTGGGAGCTGTCCTAATATTATAATAGTGTACTCAAAGTTCAGTGAATACATAAAAGAACATGGCCTGCTGCAAAAAGACAGCAAGGTACTGCTTGCAGTGAGCGGAGGAATAGATTCAATGGTCATGACAGAGCTGTTCAGGGCGAGAGGAACAGCCTTTTCACTGGCACACTGCAATTTTCAGCTAAGAGGAAGAGATTCCTTCAAAGACCAGGCATTCGTTGAATCTGAGGCTGGCAGGCTGGGGGTAAAATTCCACACAGCAAGTTTTGAAACAGAAGTTTTTGCCCGCAAAAACAAAATTTCTGTTCAGATGGCAGCCCGCGAACTAAGATACAGGTGGCTCGAAAAAACCAGGGCAGAATACGGTTTTGACCTTATCGCAACGGCACACCACCTGGATGATTCAATTGAAACGATGCTGTTAAACCTGCTAAGGGGAACAGGCCTTGCAGGCCTGAAAGGAATTCCCCGCAGAAGCGGCAACATTATCAGGCCCCTGCTTTTTGCCTCCCGTGATGAAATAGAACAGTTTGCCCAGAGAGGAGATATTTTATACCGCGAAGACCAAACAAACAAGGAGACTAAATACCAGCGGAACAAGCTAAGGCATGAGGTGATACCAAAGCTCGAGGAGATAAACCCCGGCCTTAGGGAAAGCATGCGGGCCTTCTTTGAAAGGATGGAAAGCACCACTGAGGTGCTTGATATGGTAAAAGAGGAAAAGGCAAGTGAGATAGTGTCATCACACGGAAAAGAAATTCACCTCGACATTGCGGGCCTCGAAAGGGGCGGGAACGCCGGACCCCTAATTTATATGTTTCTGCAGGATTACGGTTTTTCCGCTGCAGTCTGCCTGGAAATTTTAAGCTGCCTTGGTTCCCAGCCCGGAAAGAGGTTTTTTTCACCCACACATACGGCAATAAAGGACAGGGAAAAGCTAATAATATTCCCATCAGAAAGCGAAACAGACAGTCAGGAAGAGATATTTGCACGTCACGGGGAGACTGAGGTTTTTTCCGGTAAACAAAGGTTCACTATTGAATACGGAATAGTCACGGAAAAAACGAGGCTGCCTTCCGGGCCGCACACACTCATGGCCGACATGAACAAGCTTAAGTTCCCGTTGTTAATAAGGAGGTGGAAGGCAGGTGATAAGATGATACCGCTCGGCATGAAGGGAATGAAAAAGGTTAGTGACATTCTTACCGAGGCAAAGCTTCCCCTTCACAGAAAAAAGGAAGTACTGGTACTTGAATCCGGTGGTAAAATTGCATGGCTTGCAGGAATTCGTGCTGATGAGAGGTTCAGGATAACAAGTCAAACAAGGGAGTATGTTTTGGTTAAACTTTGTTAATGTAATAGCTCCTGCCGGCCTTATGCTTTTAAACACCTATCTGTATTTTTATATTTGTCGCCCGTTGGGAAAACAATAAGACATTTTTTATGAAGACCTTAAGGATATTTTATTTTGCAATGGTGCTGCTGGCTTCTGCCACGGCCGGCGCCCAGATACTTGAACCTGTTGAGTGGGAGTTCTCCAGGGAGAGGATCTCTGATGACACTTATGAATTAAGGCTTACTGCCGTTATGGACCCCGGCTGGTATATATATGGCACTGACCTTCAGCCGGGAGGGCCTATCCCGACATCCATAGTATTTGAAGAGGGCGGGGGGTTTGGTCTTGACGGAGTACTTCAGTATCCGGAAGCGGAAGTAAAGTATGACCCCAATTTTGAGATGGACATTCCGATGTACGGAGGGTCTGTAACATTCACCCAAAGGATCCGCCTGCTGAGTACAGATCCGGTAACTGTTACAGGCGAGCTGGAATATATGTCATGCGATGACCAAAGATGCCTTCCACCTGATTTTATGACATTTTCTTTTGAACTCGAAGGGGCCGAAAGCCCCTCCGAAGAAGTGGCTGAAACAGTGGAAGAGGAACCTGCCAAGGAGGAAGAACGTGTTGTTTACACCCCTGAGGAAGAAGAGGATAGCGGTCTATACTGGACATTTATAATGGGGTTTTTGGGTGGATTGCTGGCCTTGCTTACACCCTGCGTATTCCCCATGATCCCGCTTACGGTAAGCTTCTTCCTCAGAAACTCCGACAACAGGGCAAGGGCATTCAGGGATGCCATTACATACGGATTTACTATCATTTTTGCATATGTGATCCTTGGGCTTGCCATTTCGATAATTTTCGGTCCGGCCGCACTTAATGCGGCAGCCACAAGCCCGGCGTTCAATCTATTCTTTTTTGCCTTGCTTGTGTTTTTTGCAGCCTCATTTTTTGGGGCCTTCGAACTCACAATGCCCGCAAAATGGTCAAACTCCCTCGACAGCAAGGCTGACAAAACCGGCGGCCTTATAGGGGTATTCCTGATGGGTCTGACCTTTGTGCTCGTATCATTCTCATGCACCGGGCCCATAGTAGGCACCCTGCTTGTGGAAGCTGCAATCGGCGGCAACTTATTTGCACCGGCAGTGGGAATGCTGGGGTTCAGCCTGGCCCTCGCCATACCATTCAGCCTGTTCGCATTGTTCCCGACAGCGCTTAAATCGCTGCCTAAATCAGGTGGATGGATGAATGCAGTAAAGGTTGTCCTCGGGTTTATAGTGCTTGCTTTCTCCCTGAAGTTCCTCTCTGTTGCAGATGCTGTAGGCCAGTGGGGGATACTCGACCGGGAGGTGTTCCTGGTATTGTGGATAGCTATATTCCTGCTTATGGGGCTTTACCTGATAGGCAAAATCAGGTTCGCCCATGATTCGGAACTCAAATACATGTCTGTTCCACGCCTTATCCTTGCAATAGTAACCTTTGCTTTTGTGTTTTACCTTGTACCCGGTCTTTGGGGGGCTCCACTGAAGGCTATAAGTTCATTTTTGCCCTCCCCCGTTACACAGGACTTTGACCTGACAAGGATTACGGCAACCTCTGCCACATATGACGCCTCCGAAACAATATACGTTGGCGAAAGCGTACAGGAGGGCCCTCACGGTTTGATGGCATTCACAGACTATGAAGAGGGGATGGAGGCTGCAAAAAGGGCAGGCAAGCCTGTTTTCCTGGACTTTACCGGCCTTGGATGTGCAAACTGCCGGAAGATGGAAGCAAATGTGTGGTCAGACCCAAGAGTGCTTGGAATGCTCAGGGATGACTTTGTGAAGATTTCCCTTTATGTAGATGACAGAACCCGGCTGGAAGAAGAGGAGCAGTTTACATCATCTGCTCTCGGCCGCGAGAGGAGAGTGAGCACCGTGGGCCAGAAATGGAGCGTATTCCAGGCAGAGAGGTACGGAGCGAACACCCAGCCGTACTATGTGATACTGGACCATGAAGAGAATATGATGGCTCCGGCCTATGGCTATGATACTGATATTGAAAAATACATTGAGTTTCTTGAAACCGGGAAGTCCAACTTCAGGCCCCGACAGTAAGCAGTCAGTCTTTCTGTCGTGCGGCCAGCTCCCTTAGAGCAACCCAGGTCATAAGACCCATGCCTGTTTCCAGTGCCTTTTCGTCTATATCGAAAGTCGGGGTATGCAGGTTGGAGGTGATTCCTTTTTCCACATTACGTATCCCAAGACGGTAAAAACATGCATCAATTTTCTGGGAATAGTTTGCAAAGTCTTCGGCAGTCATTGATAATTCAAGCTCTTCGACATTCTCCCTCCCCAGGTATTCCGATGCCCACTCGCGGAAGTTTGCTGCAAGCCTTTCATCATTAACCAGGAAGGGATATCCGTTGTCTATGAATACATCACAGTCTCCGCCCATTCCCTGGGCCACGAAAACAGCTGTTTCCCTTATCCTTAAATGCGCCTTCTCCCTCCACTCCTCGTCAAATGTCCTGAAAGTACCATCAAGCTTCACCTCATCGGGTATGACATTAGTCTGTCCTTCACCAATGATCCTGCCGAACGATAATACTGAGGGTATGTAGGGTGTTGCATTGCGGCTTACAATTTGCTGCAGTGCCAGCACTATATGTGAAGCAATTACCACAGGGTCGATATTAAGCTGCGGAGTGGCTGCATGCCCTCCCCTGCCCTTAACCGTGATGTATACCTCATCAGTTGAGGCCATGTACCGCCCGCTCCTTATGCCAACCTTGCCGGCAGGCAGGCCCGGGAATACATGCTGCCCGAACATTGCATCCGGCCTGGGGTTGTCAAGAACCCCCTCATTTATCATCAGGCTTGCGCCACCGGGGTAGTTCTCCTCCGAAGGCTGAAAAATAAGCTTTACGGTTCCATTCCATTGCTGGCGCAGTTCATTCAGTATTTTTGCAGTCCCCAGCAAGCTCGCCATATGAACGTCATGGCCGCAGGCATGCATTACCCCGGGTATGGCCGACTTGTATTCCACGCGGTTCTGTTCATGAATGGGCAACGCAT
>PWNY01000252.1 GCA_003557805.1 Bacteroidales bacterium
GGAGCTGATCGCTTCGGAGAACTTTGTCAGCGACCAGGTAATGGAAGCCATGGGAAGTGTTATGACCAACAAATATGCAGAGGGCTACCCGGGGCGGCGCTACTATGGCGGCTGCCAGATAGTTGACCAGTCGGAGCAACTGGCAATTGACAGGGCCAAGGAGCTGTTCGGGGCTGAATGGGCCAATGTACAACCGCACAGCGGTGCCCAGGCAAATGCAGCAGTGTTCCTTGCCTGCCTGAATCCGGGAGACACCTTCATGGGGCTTGACCTTAGCCATGGGGGTCACCTGTCACATGGTGCGGCCGTGAACCTTTCCGGTATACTTTACCGCCCGGTGGCATATACGGTCAACGAGGAGACAGGTACCATTGACTACGATGTGATGGAAAAGGTTGCCCTTGAGGAGAAACCAAAAATGATTATTGCCGGTGCATCTGCTTATCCCCGCGACTGGGACTACGCACGTATAAGGGAGATTGCAGACAGGGTAGGTGCCATACTGATGGCCGATATTGCACATCCTGCCGGCCTTATTGCAGGGGGGCTTCTGAATGACCCGCTGCCCCACTGCCATATCATTACCACCACGACCCACAAGACCCTGAGAGGCCCCCGGGGGGGTATGATCCTGATAGGAAATGACTTTGAGAACCCCTGGGGTAAAAAGACACCTAAAGGCAAGGTTAGGATGATGTCATCGCTGCTTGACAGCGCGGTGTTCCCCGGCACACAGGGTGGCCCACTGGAGCACATCATCGCGGCCAAGGCAGTTGCATTTGGAGAGGCACTTGACAGCTCCTTCAGGGAGTATGGCAAACAGGTGATAAAGAATGCACAGGCCATGGCAGGGGCATTTATTGAAAAGGGCTATCATGTTACTTCAGGGGGTACTGACAGCCACCTTATGCTGATAGACCTCAGGTCAAAGTTCCCCGATATAACAGGAAAGGTTGTGGAGAATACCCTTGTTGAAGCAGATATTACCATTAACAAGAACATGGTGCCATTTGATTCCAGGTCGCCTTTCCAGACATCTGGTATAAGGATAGGTACCCCAGCGGTAACCACAAGAGGGCTCAAAGAGAATGATGTTGTTAAGATCGTGGATTTAATTGACCAGGTGATCTCCAATATTGACGACAGTGAGGAAATTGCACGGGTGCGCAGCAAGGTCAATGCCCTTATGGGAAATTTCCCACTGTTCGCGTGGTAAATTACATCCATCCCCCTGACTATTATCAGGCATTTTCCCGTATCTTTGTATTAGTGAACAGTGATTCCGGAAATACAAGGAAAGAGAGTCTTTATGGATAAAATCGCGCTTGAAAAGGAACGATCAGAGATACTGAAACGATACCGTTCTCTTTTAACTGTTTGCAGGTCCACCATCAGTAAAGAGGACCGCAAACGGATAAGGCAGGCATTTGATTTTGCCGCAAAGGCACACCAGGACCACCGCAGGAAAAGTGGTGAGCCCTATATATATCACCCCATTGCGGTTGCAAAGATCGCTGTTGAGGAGATTGGCCTTGGTTCAACAAGCGTTGTGTGCTCCCTGCTTCATGATGTGGTGGAGGATACCGACTATACACTTGAGGATATCTCTGAATATTTCGGAGAGGAGGTGGCCAGGATAATTGACGGGCTTACCAAGATATCTGACATATTTGACCAGACCACCTCGGTACAGGCCGAAAACTTCAGGAAAATGCTGCTCACCCTGTCGGATGATGTAAGGGTGATACTGATCAAGCTTGCCGACAGGCTTCACAATATGCGCACACTGGAGTCCCTGCCCCCGCGAAAGCAGCTGAAGGTCGCCAATGAGACCCTCTACCTTTTCGCCCCGCTTGCACACAGGCTGGGATTCCATGCCATAAAGAGCGAGCTGGAGGACCTGGCGATGAAGTATACAGAGCCCGAGGTCTACCAGACCATTGTCCAGAAACTTGCCGAAACAAAAGAGAAAAGGGACCGTTTTATCCAGTCGTTCACAAGGCCCATAAAGCAGTCATTGCAAAAGGAGAACCTGGACTTCTCCATACTGGCAAGGACAAAGTCTGTCAGCTCCATTTGGGGCAAGATGAAGAAAAAGGAGATACCCTTTGAGGAGGTCTATGATATTTTTGCGATCAGGATCATTCTGAAAAGCCCCGAATACCGGGAAAAATCAGATTGTTGGAAGGCATACTCCATTGTTACCGACATATACCAGCCAAACCCCGACAGGCTCAGGGACTGGATATCCACACCAAAGGCAAACGGTTATGAATCCCTCCATACCACGGTGATGAGCCGCCCGGGCAGGTGGGTAGAGGTGCAGATACGCTCAGAAAGGATGGACGAAGTGGCCGAAAAGGGTTATGCCGCCCACTGGAAATACAAGGAGTCAAAAACCGGGGAGAGCGGTATCGATAAATGGTTAAGGCGGATCAGGGAGATCCTTAAAAGTGCTGAATCGGACGCACTCGATTTTATTGATGATTTCAAGCTCAACCTCTTTTCGGACGAGATTATCGTCTTTACCCCGAAAGGGGAACTGCGCACCCTTCCGATGGGTTCAACCGCGCTTGACTTTGCTTACAGCATACATACACAGGTAGGTGACAACTGCCTTGGCGCCAAGGTAAACCACAAGCTGGTGCCACTCAGCCAGGCCCTTAAAAGCGGTGACCAGGTCGAGATAATTACCTCAAAGAAGCAGCATCCCAAGCCTGACTGGCTCAACTACGTTACCACTGCACGGGCCAAAGGCAAGATCAAGGCGGCACTGAAGGAAAAGAAAAAGAAGCAGGCCGAGGAGGGAAAGGAGATACTGTTTCGCAAGCTTAAACAACTAAAGATTGACAACACCAAGGAGAATATACAGAAACTGGTGGACCATTTCAGGCTTCCCGCACCTGTTGACCTGTATTACGATGTGGCAATCGGAAAGATAGGCCAGAAGGAGCTGAAGGCCTATGCTGCCGAACAGGAAAGCGGTGGTATATTTAGCTATATAAGGAACCCCTTTTCCCGCACCAGGGAAGGAAGCCCCAAAAAGGAGCCTGCAAAAGACCCCATACGCCAGCAGCTTAAGGAAAAGCCCGACACCCTGCTTATTGGCGACAATATGGAGAATCTCAGCTATACCCTTTCACCCTGCTGCAATCCGATACCCGGCGACGATGTCTTCGGTTTTGTGACAATACAGGACGGAATCAAGATACACCGAAACGACTGCCCCAATGCAGTGCAGTTGATGTCAAAATATGCCTACAGGGTGGTTAAGGCCAAATGGATGACCAACAAGAGCATTGCATTCCTTTCAGGCTTAAGGCTCAAAGGCATAGATGAAGTGGGACTGCTGCAGAACATCACAAACGCCATATCAAGCGAATACAATATCAATATCCGCAACATCCACATCGATACCCACGATGGGACCTTTGAGGGTGAGGTGATGCTCTATATATATGACACCCAGCACCTGAATAATTTGATCAAGAAACTAAAAAAGATAAAGGGTATACAGAAGGTAAGCCGCATAGGCAAGATGGAAGCGGTTTAATAGCAGATGTCTGGAAGTTAAAGCATTGCTAAACAGGGGAGTAACCAATTATTTGAAATGTTTTTAAATAATTGGTTTTTTTATTATCTTTACCCCCTGCCAGGGATAACCTTAGGAAAAGTCAGCAATATGCACAACACCGAAAACCACAATGACATTTTTGAGACTGTAAAGAATATCTTTTCGGACTATCTGGAGAACAACGGTCACAGGAAAACCCCGGAACGCTTTACTATCTTGCGCGAAATCTACATGACCGACGGCCATTTTGATGTAGAGTCATTGTATATCAAGATGAAGAACAATAAATACAGGGTAAGCAGGGCAACTCTCTACAACACTATTGAGTTGCTGCTGAACTGCAACCTGGTTGTCAAGCACCAGTTCGGGAAGAATGTAGCGCAGTTTGAAAAATCCTACAAATACCGCCAGCATGACCACCTGGTCTGTTCTGACTGCGGGAGGGTCTATGAATTCTGCGACCCCCGCCTTCAGGAGATACAAAACTCCGTCGAGGACCTGATGAACTTTCGGGTCACTCACCGCTCATTTGCTTTCTACGGTCTGTGCAAGGAATGCCAGGATGCCGCCAATAAGGGCTGAATTTAATTTTTTCTGTCGGTAAAATACCTTATTTTTGGCATTGTAACAAGGCAAAATCCTTTTTTTATGACAAGCATCAACAAAGCTGATGTCTTGCTGGGTCTGCAGTGGGGAGACGAAGGCAAAGGCAAGATAGTGGACGCACTGACCCCGCATTACAAAATGGTTGCACGTTTCCAGGGAGGTCCAAATGCGGGCCACACACTGGTTTTTGAGAACAAAAAGTATATACTCCATACCATACCCTCGGGTATTTTCCACAAAGGATGCCTTAATGTGGTAGGTAACGGGGTGGTGCTCGATCCTTTCATAATCAGCAAGGAACTTGACCAGCTCAATATATCACAGGAAGAGCTGAGTGAGTCACTGTTCGTTTGCGGAAAGGCACACCTGATACTGCCGTCTCACCGTCTGCTTGACGCGGCCCTGGAGCACA
>PWNY01000397.1 GCA_003557805.1 Bacteroidales bacterium
ATTCCGAACAGAGTCGTTAAGCCTGCCAGCGCAGATGGTACTGGGACCTCCCGGGAGAGTATGTCGTCGCCGGATACTTACAAGGGTCCGTACTTAATAACAGTGCGGGCCTTTTTTTGTGCCTTTTTTGGTAATTTTGTCCGCAATAAAATAATATTGCAAATATTTTAATGTTATCCATGTTTTATTAATTGACTCAGTATTATGTCAGCAGCAAATAAAAAGCATCCGGTTTGGATGACAATAAAAAGCTATGGTATTATCACCGTGGCTCTTTTTGCAAATGCCCTGGCATGGACGGCTTTCTTAATACCCAGTGAAATTGTCGGAGGCGGAATAACAGGCTTGTCTGCACTGTTGTTTTACTGGAGCGGTATACCAGTGGCCTATACACTGCTGGCCATGAACGCTGTACTGCTCATTTTCGGTGTAAAGAACCTTGGGCTAGGCTTTGGTATAAAAACGATATACGGGGCTGTCATGCTTTCCCTGTTTTTCGGGATCCTGCAACCACTTATCAACGAACCAATAGTTGATGACCGCTTTATGTCAGCAATACTCGGCGGCATCCTTGGAGGAGCATCAGTTGGCCTGGTATTCACCCAGGGAGGGAGTACCGGTGGTACTGACATAATCGCAATGATCATAAACAAATACCGGAATATCAGCCAGGGAAGGGTGATACTGTATCTTGACATAATCATAATATCATCCTCATATCTTCTTTTCCAGTCGCTCGAGGTAATGGTATATGGATATGTTACCATGGCCGTTGCCTCATACTCTATTGATATGCTCCTTATGGGTCACAGAAGGAGCGTTCAGATGTTTATATTCTCTCCAAAATATGAACTGATAGCCGAGAAGATAACCAATGAGATCGGCAGGGGGATAACACTTCTTAACGGGCAGGGCTGGTACAGCAGGGAGGACAGTGCTGTGCTGGTAGTTGTGGTCCGCAGGCACGAAACCTCCCTGGTTTTCCGTGCCATAAAGGAGGTCGACCCGGAGGCATTCATATCGGTTGCAAATGTTATGGGAGTATATGGTAAGGGTTTTGACCCAATCAAATATTAATTTTAGCCAGGGGAAATTCGTATATTCGCTTTGCAAAAACTGTAAGTAAGCAAAAGAGTACAAACCATTGTATTAATATTTTTAAACCACTAAAAAATCTAACTATACCACCACTATGGGAAAAGTATTAGCTAACCTGGAGCCAAAACGCATATGGGAGTTGTTTGAACAGATATGCAAGGTCCCCCGGCCTTCAAAAAAGGAGGAGCTCATCCTGGAGTTTTTGATTGACTTTGCAAAAAAGCACGGCCTTGAATACCAGCAGGATAAAATCGGTAACCTGGTAATTAGAAAACCTGCCACAAAAGGTTATGAAGACAGGGCGTGGGTAGTGCTGCAGAGCCACGTTGACATGGTTTGTGAGAAGAATGATGATGTTGAGCACGACTTTGACAAAGATCCAATTAAACCACAAATAGCTGATGGCTGGGTCAGGGGAAGCGGTACCACCCTGGGTGCCGACGATGGTATCGGCATGGCAGTACAGCTGGCTATCCTTGAGTCAGGGGATATTTCCCACGGTCCGGTTGAATGCCTTTTTACCGTGGATGAAGAGACTGGCCTTACAGGCGCCTTCAACCTTGGCGAGCAAATGCTTAATGGGCGCATTTTGCTGAACCTGGATTCTGAAGATGATGGTGAGCTGTTTATAGGTTGTGCCGGTGGAATTGACACTAATATAACCTTCGACTACCAGAGGGTCAGCCCCGAGGTAGATCATGTGGCCTTTAAACTGTCAGTTACAGGCCTAAAGGGCGGACATTCCGGTGACGACATTCATCGTGGCAGGGGGAATGCAATCAAGATACTTAACCGTATTCTCTGGAACGGGGAAAAAAGGTACGAGATACGCCTTGGTGAGATAAAGGGTGGAAACCTCCATAATGCAATACCCCGTGAGGCTTTTGCTACCATTACCGTGCCCGGCCGGTACAAGGAGGAGTTTATCTCCCTGTGCAAAGAACTTGGGGATGAGATAAGGGCCTCGATGAAGGTAAACGAGGGTGGGCTAAAGATAGATGTAAACGAAAGCCTTATGCCGGAATCCCTTATCGACTACGAAACCCAGAAAAACCTGCTGAACAGCATCTATGCATGCCCGCACGGTGTGATTGCCTGGTCCGCCGATATTCCCAACCTTGTGGAGACCTCCACCAACCTGGCGGCCTTAAAGATGACCGGGGAACAGATAATAGTAACAACCAGTCAGCGAAGCTCCCTGGAAACCAGTAAGTATGATGTCTCTGATATGGTTAACAGCGTTTTTACCCTTGCCGGGGCAAAGGTAAAACAGGGTGACGGTTATCCGGGATGGGAGCCTGATATGAACTCAAAAATACTTGCCGTTACAAGCGACTCCTATAAAAGGCTCTTCAATGAGGACCCAAAGGTGCTGGTAATCCATGCCGGCCTTGAATGCGGAATAATAGGGGAGAAGTATCCCGGAATGGATATGATATCATATGGCCCGACAATAAAGGGTGCCCACTCTCCGGATGAAGCAATAGAGATTGATAATGTAAGCAAGTTCTGGGATCTTACCCTGGATGTTTTGAAGAATATTCCGAAAGCAAAACAGTAAGCCTGCTTCCGGATTCCTTTGGCAACTCCCGGTGATTTAGGAGAATTCATTTAAAAAATACCATATTATGAGAACTTCACTACTATGTTTGTTTTTTGTTATCGCCGGGATGCTGGTAATTCCTCTATCCGGAAACCAAGCCTATTGTTCTGTTAACACAAAAGGCAGAACAGCTGCCCCAAGTGAACCCGCGGGAAATGATTTAGCTGTTACCAGGTCCCTTATATCCGGCCGGAAGGTAGGTGAGATCGCCGTGGCTGGCAGGCTCTACACGGAGATACATTCAAAGTTCATGGCCGCGCGCAACGATAACAACACCTTATTAAACTGGTATAACCTGGGGTATTCAGGCGGAGGGCACCACAACAGTGTGGGAGGGAACTTCGGCAACTTCGGGCTGGATGTACCCTGGAATGAGAGAGACCTTCACTATCCTGTTTTTGACTCCATAATGGGCCTTCCGGCTGTGAGGTTCAATGGGGATAACTTTATCAAGGGCAATTACCCCGCCGAAGAGGACATTGCCGGGGAGAATGACCTTTCAATTGAGCTATGGTTGTATTATACTGAGCCCCGTGCAGGGGAAACCATCCTGGGCTGGCAGTCTGATGACGGCACCCGGCACAGTGCCCCACTTGTATGGCCTGCAGAGGCAGAAGCCAAAGAGGGCTGGCGCCATCTGGCAGTTGTCTGCAACGGTGACAGTGAGGTATGGTACCTCGACGGGGAGCAGATCAGGTCTGTACCCAGGGAGATGATAATTGAGCCTGGACACCGGCTGGTACTTGGGGGATCAACAGAGAACAACACCTCTTTCAGGGGTGCAATACTAACACTAAGGGTTCACAGGGATCAGCTGCAGCCGTGGCAGGTCCAGCACAACTACAAAGGCGGCCCGATGCTAGGAACCACCCTGGTGTTCAATTTTGACCCCCAGGCAAGGCCGGAACAGGGATATCTCTATGACACCTGGAGTGATGCCGATCCTGGCAACTACTTCTATGAAGAGTCAGAACATTTTGATCACAGGGTGCATATTGACAGGATCAATTCATGGAGCGAGACTGACAGGGAGGAGTTCTACGCTCGCATTCCCGGGATGTTCGAACTGGCAGAGGTGTGCTACCATAACTACTCTGATTTTCATGCACTGAGGATGCCTATTGTTAGCACCCTGCCACAATACAGGGGAGATGGGATTAAATACAGGATAAAGATAGGTACCACGGATGGTGCCAACCATATGGGATGGCATGATCCGCTGGGTTTTGGTTACGGAATGCAGTTCCCGGGTTATTTTAACCCACACGAGCTGGTGCACGGGGTGCAGGTTCAGACCGGCGGCGGAATGCAGGGCAATTACTGGGAAGTCCATGCAAATTTTCCCCAGACATACCTGGGTATATACCAGACCATCCCCTCTTTTTTGGAACTCAGGGACAATAATCTGTTTGAAGGCTCTGGACGCTCCTTTTATCATGCAAGGCTGATGTTCCAGCACCTTGCTGAAACCCCCCAGTATGGCCCCATGTTCATCTCAAAGCTTTGGTACGACGGGGCCCCGGACGCCTACCCCTGGAAAACCTTCAAACTGTTCAACCCCGATAAGGCAACTGGCCTGGGTTATGAGTGGGCCAGGATGGTTCAGAAGAATGTTACATGGGATTATATAATACACAGGCCATTTAATCCCGGGGATCGTTTTAATCCTGAGCTATACAGGGATGAGGTGAAAAACCACCAGTGGCAGGCCCTTTCACAGGGATATGTGCTGTTGGAGGAGCTGTTCTGGAAACCGGGCTGGTACAGGGCTCCCAAAGGCAAGATACCACAGCAGACAGGCTGGAATATTGTTCCGCTCCAGGCGGCAGGTAACCAGGTCACGGTCGAACTGGACGGTTTCATTGACCCGG
>PWNY01000337.1 GCA_003557805.1 Bacteroidales bacterium
AGTGCACGCACACTTTATTTCACAGTTGCCTTACGCGATGATTACGGCGTTCATTGCGGCAATCGGTTACTTAATGTTTGGCCTTTTCCAAAACCTGATTGTCTCATACCTTGTGATGGCGGGTCTGTTTGTGGTGTTCGTCAAACTATTCAAAACCGTTGAAACAGAAGACGTCGAGCACGAAGGATAAACAATGATTTTGAGAGGAACCTCAGGGTTCCTCTTTTTTGTTCAACGTATCGAACTAAGGGTGCATATGGTCGTTTGCCGCAATCTTTTTTAGAGGCAAAGCGACACGCATTGGATACCATGTAAAGACTTCATTTGTAGCATGCGCTACATTCAATTGCGACGACATAATAACGTTTGTCGTATACTGCGTGCATCTTTTGGTATAATAGTAAGTAACAACCGAGGATTAACGTGTCTTTGTCACCAACGGAGGGAGAAACCATATGGTAAAAAGACTGAAAGCATCGGTTACGATCCTGGCGCTCATCGCCTACACGACACTACTCATTGTTTTTGACGTGACGCACGACATGCACGCGTATACATCACAGATTGGGTACATCGCCATCGTGCTTTTTGCATTATGGCAACGCCGATGGTTATTCTATGCGCTTGGTTTTATGGTGGGAGCGCATATCGTTGTCGATTGGATAGCAGTAGGAACCTTTCCTGTCGACGCTTTTCTGGAATCGCTTATGTTGGTCGCGATTGCACTTGTGCTCTATTACGTGACAAGCATGCGACACGAGGCAACCACCCGCTTGGAGCATTCGAACAATTTAATGAAATACATCATTCACCACAACAACGCAGCTGTCGCCGTGCACGACAGAGACTTGAAGTATGTCTATGTTAGCCAAGCGTATCTTAAGCAGTATCGTGTGAGTGACGAAGACATTATTGGCAAACATCACTACGAGGTGTTTCCGGATTTGCCACAAAAATGGCGTGACGTTCACCAAAAGGCGTTGAAAGGTGAATCGTCCAGTCACCCACGAGACCCATTCCCACGCGCCGATGGACGCGTTGATTACACGCGCTGGGAGTGCATTCCTTGGTATCAAGAAGACGGCGAAATAGGTGGCTTTATCGTCTATACGGAAGTCATTAATGAACAGCTCGAAATCGAGAAGAAACTCGAGGAATCCAGGGATGAGCTGCTGCGTCTGATGGAGAATTTGCCAATTGGCATCGCCGTCCATTCACGCGATGAGAGCATGTCCTTCAGTTACATGAACGATAATTTCCCCCGGATTTTCGGTACCACAAAAGACACACTCATGCAAACAAACCTGTGGGATGTGATGTTTGACGCGAGCAACGAAAGTCACCGCGAGTTAATGAAAACAATTCAGCGCGACATGAAAAGCGAAAGCCAAGAACGCATGCGTTGGTTGGATATTCCGATCACCGTTAACGGTAAAAAAACGTACGTGTCGATGTACTCGTCATCAAACCTCGCGGGTGACGAGTTAATCACGACAGTCATCGACGTGACCGAGCAAAAACTACGAGAAGACGAAATCAAAGCGATGAGTTACCAAGACTTCGTTACCGGTGTGCCGAACCGCCAGTATTTCTCTGATCGGTTTTCCGAGTTTGATGACGCCAAAGCGTATCCGATTGGGATGTTGTTGGTGGATATAAATGGTCTGAAGCTGATTAACGACGCTTTTGGTTTTAGCGCTGGCACGCAAGCGCTACGTCAAGTAGCAGCGGCCATTAGCGACGCAAGCGGCGATAAAGGCGTTTTCGCCCGCGTCGGCAGCGATGAGTTTGCTTTGCTCATGCCACACACCACAGACGAAGCAATTGAATCGATGAAGGCGACAATCTATCAAAATGTCCAAGCGATCGCATTTGATCAAATCGAGCTTTCAATTTCCATCGGCACGGCGAAAAAAAGCGATGCCGAGAAGACCATCGGAGAAATATACAAGATTGCCGAAGAAGACATGCTAAAACGCAAGGTACTGGAAACGCAAAGTTCCAGAAGCAGGGCAATCGAAGCCATTTTAGCGACGTTGACTGATAAACATGTGGTCGAGAAGGTTCATTCAGAACGTGTGGCGGACATATCACGTGACATTGGTGAAGCACTCAACTTAAACGCAGAAAGCGTGCGTGAACTGAGGATGGCAGGCATGTTGCATGATATCGGAAAAATCGCGACCCCCGACAACCTTTTGAGCAAACCAAGCCAACTCACCGACAGCGAGTGGCCGATTATGAAAGAGCACACCTTGCACGGGTACAACATTCTTCGTGCCGCCGATGAATACAGCGGCTTAGCGGTCTACGCCTTAACCCATCACGAGTATTACGATGGTAGTGGCTATCCAAAAGGCTTAAAAGGAGAAGACATACCCCTTTTCTCACGGATCATCGCTGTCGCCGACGCGTTTGAAGCCATGACTGCCAACCGGCCTTACCGAAAAGCGTTGACCCACGCCGCCGCACTCAAAGAACTAAAGCGGCATGCCGGCACACAGTTTGATCCCCATGTTCTCGATGCCTTTGAGCGTAGCGTTTACCCGTCGCTTAAACCGATCGAGACGTGATGTGATAAAGCAACCACGGCACGACGTGACCTTAGCGTATCACAACAACGCACATGAAAAATTGTTGAACGATGTCTTAAGTGTCACGCTGCTGTATAAAGATGATTGGCATCGGGTAAAAACGCAATACTTGTCTATCTTATGCTAAATGACAGATAACGTATTGTATACCCAACGTCAATGAGGGTTTTAAGGAGAGCATATGATTTTTTCGTTGATGGTGTTTACAATCACTGGCCTATTGATTTATGGTGGAGTTTATGTCGTGACGCCACGACTCATCAAGAAGGGGTTTCCAAAAATCTATGCTTTTTGGATGAGTTTATGGCTACCGATTTTTTTGCTAATCCCTGTTGCTTTGGTGCACTATCGTCTAATTGAACAAGGTAGTTTTGCTTGGCAAGATTTGCAAGAACGTTTTATGTTGCATGGGGTCAACGGAGTCAACTACCTATGGATTGCGTTGGCCATCATCGGAACGCTTGTCATCGAAGAAACGCTGCAACCAATCAGCCGGTACTTTGCAAAGAAACGGTTCTTTGCGCCACCGGATTATCTGCCTGCGCCCTTTAACCCTTTAAAGAAGTTTACCTTTCCTCCCGATACCTTCTTTGATGTGAAACTAAAAGGAAACTACACGCTGTTGTTGCTTTTTATCCCGCTGCATTTGTTGGCGATGATAAGCGAAGAAGTGATGTGGCGAGGATACATCCTTCCGATGCAAATAGAAGCCTTTGGAGGCATGGCATGGGTTATCAATGGCTTGATGTGGGCATATTTGGTGCATCTCTGTTTGAAATGGCATTTTATTGCGATGCTTCCAGGCATGTTGGTGGTTCCTTTCATCGCGCAAATCACAAACTCGACGTTGGCGGCATTTTACGTCCACGCCATCCCGAATATGTTGTTATGGGTTATTTTGTGGTTAGGCGTTCGTGGAAAGACACCGTCTGAGAAAGGTCAGAATGTCTGATTTCTTACGCCCGACATAGAAACGTGACGAAACACGCCGCTCATGATCACACCGCGTTTGCACCATGTTTGATGCTTAAGCCTCGATGCATATCAACGACACCATTCCCATGAACGGTGTTTTTTGCTTGCATTACGATATGAGCGTCGTGAGACGCTTGATCAAAGGTTCTATTGACAAAGCTTATCAATGAAGCTGTATTGTGAAAGCACATCAAGGATCGAAGAGAAAGAAGAAGTGTTGTCCGATGGCCTTTGTCGAGGTATACTGTAATGGAAGACAAAGTGCTTGGAGGAACCATGAAAAACCGTGATGACGTCATCGTAAAACTCAAACCGTTCTTAACGGAACACCCGAAAACACTTGCCGTCTGGGAAGGTGGCTCGGCCGCAACCAATACTCTCGATGCTTACAGCGATTTGGATATCTTGATCGTGGCAGAAAGGCACGACACTGAAACGTTGTTGAACGCCATCGATGCTTTTTTTGAAAAACAGTTCGGCGTCATTGAGTCGATGCGCATGCCCGAACCCACGTGGCACGGCTTTGCGCAGAAGTTTTATCACTTGGCAAACACTGAACCGTGGCTGTATGTCGACCTTTGCGTGATGCCGCCGACGGTGGAAGACGGTTTTACCTCTCCAGACCGTCACGGCCTTGGTGTGGTCTGGAAAGACACCATTGATTTTATCAAGCCTGCACCGACGCCACATGAGATGATTAAGCAGCGCGCCGCGGCGCATTATGCGCGTGCGACGCAAGGCTCGTTTATTCTTCGCCTTGAGATTGAAAAAGCCTTCCGACGAAACCATTATCTGGATGCGTATCAGTTTATGCATGGCTACATCATGCGTCACGTCGTACCGTTGACGAACATCGAGCACCGAATCGCCAAAGTCGATTTTGGCATCCGCTACGCCGATCGCGATTACGCACCGGAAGACTATCAGTTGTTGGTTCGCTTCTTTCGGGCATCAAGCTTGGAAGCTTTA
>PWNY01000001.1 GCA_003557805.1 Bacteroidales bacterium
ATATTGTTATAGAAGGTGTCATTGAACAGGATGGGTTCCTGGTTTACATTTCCCATAAGGGCACGCAGGTCTTTTATCTTAATCTTTTTGACCGGTATGCCGTCAATCCTTATCTCTCCCTCCTCAACGTCATAGAAGCGGGGTATAAGATCAACCAGGGTGGATTTTCCGGCGCCGGACTGTCCGACCAGGGCGACCTTCATCCCTTTTTTGATACTAAGCCCTATGTTTTTTAGTACATAGGCCTCTTCATACCTGAAACTGACATCCCTGAATTCAATTGCGGAACTGAAATCCTTTTTCTCTAATGCATTACTGGCATCCTTTATGGTAACCTCGGCTGTTAGGATATTGTCAATCCTCTCGGCTGAAGCCATGCCCTTTTGTACATTGTACCATGCCTTTGAGAAATTCTTCGCCGGCTGGATTATCTGGGAGAAGATCGCAAGGTATCCTATGAAAGCCTCGGGCTTAAGTGATGACTCACCGGTAAGTACAAGTGAACCGCCGAAAATCATAATAATAATGAACACTGTGGTGCCCAGGAATTCACTTAGGGGGGATGCAAGGTCCTGGCGGCGGTACAACTTGTTCATTATACGCGTGTAAAGGTTGTTAAGGCTGAGAAAACGGTTGCGCATTCTCCCTTCTGCATTGAATGCCTTAATTATTCTCAGGCCCGACAGGGTCTCTTCCATTACCGACAGTATCATGCCAAGCTTGCTCTGGCTTCTCAGGGCGGTTGGTTTCAGGGTACGTGCCACCCTCCCGATAAGCAATGCTGCAATTGGCAGCAATATCATGACAAAAATTGTCAGACTGGTGCTCATCAGCATCAGCCAGGCCATGTAAATTATTATGGTTATCGGGTCCCGGAAGGCCATGGCCAGGGATTGAATCACCCCGATCTCTATCTGGTAGACATCGTTAGTCATCCGTGATATCACATCTCCCTTTCTCCCTTTTGAATAATATGCCAGCGGCAACTCAATAGATTTTTTATAAATATCGTTGCGCATATCCCTTACCACCCCGTTCCTCACGGGTGCGAGATGGTAAAGCGCGAGATACCTGAAGCCGTTTTTCAGAAGGCTGGCCAGGACAACCATAAGGCTTATTATGAGCAGTGCAGCGGCCTCGCCATAGCTGTTTATAAGCAGCAGCAGGTAGTAGTTGAAATTATTTATTATCGTTTCATAGTTCAGTGCGAAAGGCAGGAGTTCATAGCTTTCCTGGTGGGTCTGGAACAGAATTGTAAGGAAAGGTATTACCATTGTTAGGCTGAACAGGGAAAATATAGCCGAAAGCAGGTTGAACACTATGTTCAGCACAACCCTGGTCCAGTAAGGAAGGATATATACAAGGATCTTCTTGAAATTCTGCATTGGATTGCTGCCTTCTTATTCTATAGGTTTCGGGATTATCCCGGTATAATTGAAAGGAGTGATCTGCTTTAACCTTTCCTTTTGCTCTCTGTCAATATCCAGCTCCTCAATGAATTCATGGATCTCCTTAAGCCCAACTGTCTTGTTCTTCCTGGTAAGGCCCTTAAGGGCCTCGTAGGGCGAGGGGTGCCCAATTGTCCTGAGTATGCTCTGTATAGCCTCTGCTATCACTACACTGTTTTGCTCAAGGTCTGCAGATATTTTCTCCCTGTTAATGTCAAGCTTCCTTAGCCCCTTTATGGTAGCTTTCAGGGAGATCAGCAAGTGCGCAAGGGGAACACCTATGTTACGCAGCACAGTGGAGTCGGTAAGATCCCTCTGCAGGCGGCTAACAGGCAGCTTGACCGAAAGATGGCCCAGGTATGCGGAAGCGATGCCTGTGTTTCCTTCTGCGTTCTCGAAATCAATGGGGTTTACTTTATGCGGCATTGCCGATGAACCAACCTCCCCATCCACAATTTTCTGCTTGAAGTAATCCATTGAAATATACGTCCAGAAATCCCTGTCGAGGTCTGTTATTACGGTGCATATTCTCCGGTATGCGTCAAATATGGCTGCAAGTTCATCATAGTGGTCTATCTGGGTTGTTATCCTTGATCTTTCCAGACCCAGTGAGGCGGTGAAACTGTCGGCAAAATCTTCCCAGTCGATACCGGGGAATGCTGCATGGTGTGCGTTGAAATTACCGGTTGCGCCTCCAAATTTAGCCGGGTAAGGCAAGGCCCTCAATGATGCGATCTGTTTTTTCAGCCTTGTATAAAATACCATTATCTCCTTGCCGGTTGTGGTGGGAGAGGCAGGCTGACCATGTGTGCGTGCGAGCATTGGGATGTCAAGCCACTTGTTCGAAAGGTCCCTGAGCACCGACAGCAACTCCTCCAGTGCAGGGAGCATTACCTTCTCAGTTGCATCCCTGAGCATCATGGGGAAAGCCGTGTTGTTAATGTCCTGCGAGGTAAGGGCAAAGTGTATATATTCCCTGTACCTGTCCAGGTCCTTTTCCCCGAACCTCTCCTTAAGGAAATATTCCACTGCTTTTATGTCGTGATTTGTACTGCTCTCTATCTCCTTTACCCTTCTGATATCGCTTTTTTCAATCCTGCTGCCTGTCTCCCATACAGTCTCTTTCTCTTTATTTGTCATACTCTTCAGCCCTGGCAGGGGAATGTCTGCAAGTGCCAGAAAATACTTTATCTCAACCAGTATACGGTAGCGGATCAGGGCCGATTCGGAGAAAAAACCCTTGAGTGGAGCTGTTGTATTTTGGTAACGGCCATCAACGGGACTGATATTTTCAAGCATATCCTTCACCCTTATCTCCTTTTTTGTTTTTTCTTGGCCTCCTGCTGGCGTGCAAGCTCTTCCATGCGTTTCTGCCACTTGGACTTCTTGACAGGCTTTTTCTTGTTCTGCTGTAACTTGGCATGCAGTGCATCTTCGTCTATAAGCTTTCGGAACAGGAACATCTGCCCGAATGTGATGACATTGGCCAGGAAGTAATAGTAACTCAGCCCCGATGCAAAGCTGTTGAATATACCCAGCAGCATAACGGGCATAAAATACATCATGGTCTTCATCCCGGGCATCTGGCTGCTTGAACTCATCATCTGGGAGTTCATATGGGTGTAAAGTATCATTGAAGCCGCCATCAGGAGAGTGAACAGGCTTACATGATCACCGTAAAATGGTATGGTGAAAGGCAGGTCCAGCACTGAGTCATATGATGAAAGGTCATCAGCCCAAAGGAAGCCTTGCTGCCTGAGCTCTATTGATGCCGGGAAGAACCTGAAAAGGGCTATCAGTATTGGCAGCTGCAGCAACATGGGCACACATCCCGCCATAGGGTTAACGCCTGCCTTTTTGTAAAGTGCCATGGTAGCCTGCTGCTTTTTCATCGCGTCCTCCTTCTTCGGGAACTTCTTGCTTAGTTCCTCGATCTCAGGTTTCAGCAGCCTCATTTTTGCCTGCGATATATATGTTTTGTAAGCAATGGGCAGCAAGACTATCTTTAGCAGTATAGTAAGCAGCAGTATTATTATACCGTAATTCAGATCCAGGTTGTCGAGCAGGTTAAATACCGGAATTACTGCAAACCGGTTTATCCAGGAGGTCAGGAAGAACCCCCATCCCAGGGGTATCTGTCTTTCCAGCTCCAGGTCGTAGGTCGTCAGCAACTGGTAGTTGTTTGGTCCCATATACCAGCGCCACTGGTAATGGTTGTCACTCCGGGCATCGTAATCAATGTTGATGGATGCCATCATTATGCCAAGGTGATCTTCCTCCTCTTCTTCCAGAAGGGAACTTGAAATATCTGCGTTCAAAAAGCCTTCTTCAGAGATCAGGACCGTCGAGAAAAACTGCTGCTTAAAGGATATCCACCTGATACTTGTACTGAGCCTGTCTGTCCCGTCCCTGCCGGGTCTAAGCCTCGACACCTCATCATTGGTATACTTGTAATATATTGTGGTGTTGTTTTGTTCGTTCTGCCTGTTCTTCTCCAGCCTCATCAGCTTTGCCTGCCAGTCAAGGTTGAGATAGGTGGTGTTGGCAGGGATGGCCTGGTCCATGCCCACAAAGCGAATGTCAAAGTCAAGCATGTACTTACTGCCTGTGAGCCCGTAGGAGAACTCAATATAGCTTGGGTTGTCCGGGCCATGGAAGTCGCTGAATGCCCTCATTGAAAGCACAAGCCTGTCGCTTCCGGAAACACCCGCCTGGTCAAGCTCTGCGGCTTCCTGCCCGTTTATGTATGGTACAAAGTGCAGGTTTTCGGAAGATATGTTCCTGTTGCCGGAAAAGAAGTTGAAGGTGAACCGGCTGTCCTCCCCGCTGAAAAGCAGCAGGGGGGCCTGGTCATACCTTTTGTAGTCGAGCAGCTCGGCCTTTATGATATATCCCCCCTTTCGGCTTATTGTTAGCCTAAGGACATCGTTTTCAATATTGAGGTGTTCATCAGCACCAACTGCCGAAGCTGAAAAGTAGCCCATGCTTTCCCTTATCCTCTGCCTGTCAAGTGAGTCAGTTGCTTCCGGATCAGCTGCTGGTTCTTCATATACCTCTTCTTCAAGCGTGAT
>PWNY01000417.1 GCA_003557805.1 Bacteroidales bacterium
AAACTACATATTGCTTAACGGCAACCAGGTCGCAACTATACTTACTGAGTATGTGCTTGGCAGGTTAAAGGAGGAGGGCAGGCTCAGGGGGGAGGAGTTCATCGTGAAGACCATTGTTACTACCGGCCTTCTGGATGAGATATCAGCCGGTTACGGGGTTGACTGTTACAATGTGCTGACCGGCTTTAAATACATCGCAGAGAAGATACGCCTTTTTGAAGGCAAAAAGCAATTCATCTGCGGCGGAGAGGAGAGTTACGGCTTTTTGGTTGGGGATTTTGTGCGTGACAAGGATGCTGTGATAACCTGCTGCATGCTTGCCGAGGCCGCTGCATGGCTCAGGGACAGGGAGATGAGCCTGTATGACTATCTTGTCGGAATATATTGTGAATACGGGCTTTACGTTGAAAACCTGCTATCTGTTACCCTTGAGGGAATGGAAGGAGCCGGTGAGATAAAGAGAATAATGGAAAACTTCAGGAAAAGGCCCCCGGAGGAGATAGCCGGCAGGACTATTGCCAGGATAATCGATTACAATCAAAGAATAGACAGGGATATCTATCTTGGAGAGGAGTATGCCGTTGACCTGCCCAAGTCAAATGTGCTTCAGTTCATCCTGGAAGACGGGAGCAGTATAACCATGCGCCCTTCGGGTACCGAGCCCAAAATAAAATATTACTTTGGCAGTATGACCAGGCTTGAACAGGCTGGTGATTATGATACAAAAAGAGAAGAGCTGTTTGGAGTGATTGAGGAGATCAAAAGGGATCTCGGGCTGACAACTACCTGAAGCGGCTCCTTTCATCCCTGAGCCTGTCGGCTTTTTCCTCACATTCGGGATTTTGCCTGTAGTCCAGGTAGGCCTCTATAAAGCCGGGATGGTCACGGAAAAATATTTTCAGGTGATCCTCAATGGGTATAGATATCAGTGTCGTCAAAAAGACCCCCGTAATGGCAGCCCTTATGAAATAGCGCCTGCAGAAGTCAAAGCTGTGCCTTTTTACCCTCTGGTATATTGCAATGTAAAGCGTAAATGCAAGCAGAACTATCAATGCGCTAAGCATCACTGCCCGCATTCCAGGAAAGAAAAATATGCCGAAGATAATAGCAATAAGGGTGTATGATATTATTACTCCCATAAGGATACCGGCAGTTACCCTGAACCTGCTTAGCTGGCTGGTTATGCGGTGATCTAGCAGGTCAAGGGGCTTAAGCTTGTTGAAAATAAAAAAGCCGAACCAGAGGTAATATACCGACAGAAGGGTAGTGGTTACCAGCACTGCATAGTTTAACACAGGCCCGAACCACGCACGTAAAAGCCATACAAGCAGAACCGTTATCAGCCCGGCCTTCTCAAACTTGACAATAATGGTGTCATTATTTCCCATACCTCAAATTATATTGACCTCTTCCTGCAGTTCTATACCGTAAATATCCATGACAGACTCTTTTATATCAGCTGCAAGCCCCAGTACATCGCTGCCTGTTGCCCCGCCGTGGTTAACGATTACCAGTGCCTGATCCTGGTGGACCCCTGCATTTCCCTTCCTTTTGCCTTTCCAGCCTGCTTTATCTATAAGCCATCCGGCTGCGATCTTTACCCCCCCGGCTTCTTCAAAATACTTTATTTCCGGGAATTTTTCCCTTATAATTGAAAAATCTTCACGGCTTATTACAGTGTTTTTGAAAAAGCTGCCGGCATTGCCCAGTACCTTTGGATCGGGCAGTTTCCTGCCGCGTATTCTCATAACTGCCACCCTGACAGCGGCAATGGAAGGGTTGGTGACTCCCATTTCGGACAGCTCCCTGCTCAGGGCAAGGTAGTGTGTCCTTACCTCTGGAGTAAGGTCAAGGCGCAATGTTACCGAAAGGATCAAATATCTGCCCTTTTCTCCCTGTTTGAACACAGAGTCCCGGTAACCAAACCTGCACTCTTCCCCTGAGAAGGTCCTGATCTTGCCCGTGGATTTTTCAAGAGCCTCCAGGCTGTGGAAGTGCTCACTGAGCTCCACCCCGTAAGCCCCTATGTTCTGTATTGGGCTGCTGCCCGCCTTGCCGGGTATCATCGAAAGGTTCTCCAAACCTCCCCATCCCATGCTGACGCAATGCTCCACCGTCTCGTCCCAGTCCTCTCCTGCCATAATCTTTAAATAGAGGCTCTCCCCGTCATTTTCAACGACCTCCCTGCCCCGGCTGTCCATATACACTACCAGGCCGTCGTAGTCGGTTGAAAAAAGTATGTTGCTGCCGCCTCCAAGTATAAGGTGGCTGCCTTTCTCAAAATAGCCTTTTTCCCGCAGGTATAGAACATCTTCATTGCTCCTTACTGCTGTGAACTTTTTGGCCCTTACGTCTATGTTGAAGGTATTCAGCCTCTTCAAAGAGTAGTTATCTAATATCTGCATCCGGCCCCGGATTGTCATTAGTGTAAATGATCAATGGGCAAAGTTAATGCAAAAAGCTGTCTGCGTCCAATATTTTTGAGGTATTTGTAATTAAGTGAACAGCTACCTGGTGAGTATAATGTTCTTTTCCTGTATCAGTTTACGCAGGTTTATCAGGGCATACCTCATCCTGCCCAGGGCGGTATTGATGCTGACGTCGGTTTCCAGGGCGATCTCCTTGAAACTCATGTTTTTATAGTGCCTCATTTTGAGGACATCCTTCTGTTCTTCGGGCAGATGCTCTATAAGCCGCTTGACGTCCTGGTGTATCTGGCCTGTGATCATCCTGTCCTCAACGGTATCCTCGTAAATCCTTAGAGTTTCAAAAAGGTCATATTCCTCACTGTTTTCCTTAAAGGGCATGCGTTTTGATTTCCTGAAAAAATCTATTGTCAGGTTATGGGCAATACGCATGGCCCACGGAAGGAACTTACCCTCTTCA
Source organism: Bacteroidales bacterium (assembly GCA_003557805.1). Taxonomy (GTDB): domain Bacteria; phylum Bacteroidota; class Bacteroidia; order Bacteroidales; family UBA7960; genus PUPG01. The sequence goes on from PWNY01000417.1 coordinate 2,887, forward strand.
TTATAGGCCCCTGCACGAAGGGTATTAATTATTTTAATGAAGGTATCCTGAAAAATATCCTCCGCAAGGTGCTTATCCTTGACAATAAGCATAATGTACGAGAACAACTTGCGCTCGTGTCGGTGTATCAGGCTTTCAAGTGCTTGGTGATCTCCGGAGATAAACAGACGTATCAACTCCTGATCGCTAGTCGCTGTGCGGTCATTCATAGTAATGGCCTCCTTATGATTGGTTTCAGCGTAAGCGTTTAATCGATAGTCTGCCCTCCGTATGTTTAAGGTTAGTTACTGTGTTAAACAACAAATATAATTATATTTTTTTTCAATATGCAAAACTATTTGTAAAAATCTTCAGATATCCATGGTATAAAGGAAGCGTTTTATACTCTTTTTCGGGGTTTTGGCAAACTCCTCAGGTACTATTTTTATCCTGGCAATGTTCATGTATGCAGGCATTGTGCTGTTTAGCTCCTTCCTGTATTTTTCAAACTCTTCCTGTAATTCCTTATCGCTCACACTAATATTGTCGGTAAGCTCGTAGTCCGGATAAACAAGGGCCTCAAGACCCCCTTTTTTCTCGATCACAAGGGATTCCTGGATAAAGGGTTTGTTGTTCAGCATGGCCTCAATTTCCTCGGGATATATGTTCTGACCCGAGGGTCCCAGTATCATGCTCTTGCTCCTTCCCTTTATGTACACGTAATTATCCCTGTCAAGCAGTCCCAGGTCACCTGTATGCAGCCAGCCCTGGTCGTCAAGGGCGTTTTTTGTTGCTTCCTCGTTCTTGTAGTAACCTGTCATAACGTTCTCGCCCCTTACCATAATTTCACCGACCTGATTGTACTGGTCCGGGCTGTCGATTTTTATCTCCAGGGTGTCAACCACCTTCCCGGCCGACCCAAGGCGGGTATTGTGGCAGTTGGCATAGCTGATCAGCGGTCCGCATTCGGTCATACCGTAACCAATTGAATAGGGGAAGCCTATCTTGTTTAAAAAGAGCTCGACCTCCCTGTTCAGCGCAGCCCCCCCGATAACAACCTCATGGAAATTACCCCCGAAAGAGTCTATAAGCTTCTGTCTGATCTTCTTTTGAACTACCGACTTAAGCAGCGGGGTTTTCAGCATGGTTTTCATCTTCGGCTTTTCAATTACCGGGAGTATCTGTTTTTTGTAGATCTTTTCCATGATAAGGGGTACTGACAGCACCAGCCTGGGCCTGATCTCCTTGAAAGCTTTCAGTATTATCTGGGGAGAGGGGGTCTTTGTCAGAAATGTAATATGGCACCCCAGGGTAAAAGGCCACAGGAACTCAAACGCGCAACCGTATGCATGCGCCAGCGGCAAAAAGGATACGATTGCATCACCGGGCTTCAGCGGCATGTTGTTGTTTGCATACACAACATTGGCGGCAAGGGAGTTGTGCTGCAGCATAACCCCTTTTGTGAAGCCTGTAGTACCGGAAGTATAGCTTATAACCGCAAGTTTGTCATTTGATATTACAGGCAGGTTGAGGTTGTCCGCCTGTACCCCGTAAGGGTACTTTTCCTGGTACATGTCCTCTACCAGTTCTGCCTTGTCTACAAGCGATTTTTCAATGCCGCTTGCAAGCACGGAAACATCATTG
>PWNY01000235.1 GCA_003557805.1 Bacteroidales bacterium
ATTCCTCCCGGTGATAAAAGATGCCCTGGCAGGCAAATACCCCGGGCTTGAACAGCTTATTGTAAACCGCTACAAGGAGCTTTATGACGATGTAATGTGGCTGCATATTGAACTGGAGGAGGTTGCAGAGGGGCAAAAAGAGAAAAAGTTCATGATATTCCATCCTGCACTTACCTATCTTGCCAGGGATTACGGCTACGAGCAGATACCGATAGAAAGGGACGGAAGGGAGCCTTCCCCTTCAATGCTCAGGGATGTAATTTCCCGTTCCAGGGATGAAGGTGTGCCACTGATATTTATCCAGGAGGAGTTCGATATAAGGAGTGCCCGCCTTGTCAGCGAGGAAACCGGTGCCCGCCTGGTGCAGATAAGACCCCTTGATTACGACTGGGTGGCAGGAATGGAAGAGATTATTGAAGTCCTGAAAGAGCTGAAATGAGTGTGCCATTGCTGGTTATGGAGAACGTCAGTACGGGATATAATTCCCGCACCGTTCTTGAGGAGGTGAACCTGAAGGTTTATCCAGATGATTTTATTGGGGTTATAGGTCCCAACGGAGGCGGTAAGACCACCCTTGTTAAGATAATACTTGGCCTTCAGCCAATTTTCGGGGGGAGGATACATTTCCCGTCGGGCAGGATAAAGACCGGTTATCTTCCACAGGCCTCACAGGTGGACAGGAGCTTCCCGATAACAGTGAGAGACGTTGTTGCCTCCGGGCTGAAAAGCAGGAATCCCCTTTTTCCCCACCTTTCCTCTTCCCAAAAGAAGAGAGTTGACAGAATGCTTGATGAGGTCGGCCTTAAGCCTGTTGAATACAAGCCGATTGGAGAGCTGAGCGGTGGTCAGCTGCAGAAGACGTTCCTGAGCAGGGCGCTTATCGAGAAGCCGCAGCTGCTCATACTTGATGAACCAAACTCCCATGTCGACAAAAATTTTGAACAGGAGCTTTACAGCTGGCTGAATGAATTGAGCAGGGAGATGGCGATCATGCTTATCTCTCACGATATAGGGACCATTGCCCCCATGGTAAAGACCATTGCATGTGTGAACCACAGCATGCATTACCACCCTTCTAACCAGATCTCCGAGGAGGTGCTGAAAGTATACAACTGCCCTGTAGACATTATTGCTCACGGACCAATACCCCACAGGGTGCTCAAAAGACATGATGATGAGTGAGCTGTTTTCCATCTTTGAATACCAGTTCTTCCGAAACGCTGTGGCTGCCGCCGTACTTACCTCCATAATCGCTTCAATGGTTGGCACATATATGGTTTCCAGGAAGATAGTATTTATTGGGGGTGGTATTACCCACGCATCTTTCGGTGGTATAGGACTGGCATACTATATGGGGCTGAACCCCTTTGCCGGGGCCGCTGTCTTTGCTGTAATGACCGCTCTTGGTATAGAGTGGTTGTCAGAAAAGGGAAAGGTAAGGGAGGACAGCGCGATCGCTGTACTGTGGTCACTCGGCATGGCACTGGGTATAATATTCGTGTTCATTACACCTGGATACACCCCAAATTTGATGACATTCCTTTTCGGCAGCATTCTGTCGGTAGGGAAGGGCGACCTGCTTCTTCTGCTTATATTCTCGGTATTGCTTTGCATATACTTTGTGGTCTTCTTCAGGCCAGTGCTGTATACGGCTTTTGACCCGGAGTTTGCCAGGACAAAGGGGATCGCTGTCTCTGCCTACAGGTACCTGATGTCAATTATAATGGCACTAGCGATAGTTTTGAGCATACGTACCGTCGGTATCATACTTGTGCTGAGTGTTTTCACCATACCACAGATCACTGCCATGATATTTACACGGGATTTTTCCAGGGTTGTACCCTGGGCAGCTGCACTTGGGGCATTTGGTTCAGTCGCGGGCCTGATGGCCGCCTATGTTCTGGACATACCTGCAAGTGCTGCAGTGATATTTTTCCTCACTGTTCAGTTTTTGATTATAAAGGCATGTTCATTGCTTATAAGAAACATTAAGCGCAAAAGAGTGTCTGGCTAAGAATTATACAGCAAATAAGCATCTTTCACGGAATTCACTTGAACCAAAATGAAATAAATCTGTTCTATAATTACATGAAAGGATTATACAAAAGGATCATAAAAAATAATCATAAAATGAAGCTACCTGGAATTTTCCTTGCCTTTATCCCGCTTATATTCCTTGCCTTTGATGTTATGGCCCAGCGGCCCACCCATATACCGGGTGATGATGAACCCCTCAGGGTTTTTGAGTCGGTGGAGAACATCATATTTTACCTGGTTTTACCGCTAATCATAATAGTGTTGTATGTTATATGGAGGAGAAGGTTAAACCGTGAAAGAGCAGAGAAAGAGAAGGAAAGTGGCATGGAGAAAGACCAGAAAGAAAATTAAAAACAGATAAAAAATGGCAGAATACAAGGTAAAGATCAAGTCAATAGAGAATGTTACCCATGATACCCTGAGGATTGTAACTGAAAAACCCGGGGGCTACAGTTTTAAACCCGGACAGGCAACCGAGATAGCGATAAACAAGAACGGATGGCAGAATGAAAAGCGTCCCTTCACCTTTACCTCGCTTCCCGGGGATGCAGACCTGGAGTTCATAATAAAGACTTACCCGGAGCACAACGGTGCCACCGACAAGCTCCTTGATGTAGAAGTGGGTGATGAGTTAATTCTGGACGAGGTTTTCGGTACAATAGACTACAGGGGAGAGGGGTTGTTCATTGCCGGCGGTGCCGGTATCACCCCTTTTGTTGCAATATTCCGTGACCTGCAAAAAAAGGAGGCGCTGGGCATGAACCGGCTGGTGTTTGCCAACAAGACCAGCCGGGACATAATCCTGAAAGAGGAGCTGGATGAGATCCTCGGCAACCGGGTCGTGCATGTACTGTCGGAAGAGAAGGCCCAGGATCACGCCCATGGTCTCGTGGACAAGGAGTTTTTAAAAGAGCATATAAGCGGTGGGGAGAATTTCTTCTATCTATGCGGTCCGCCGCCCATGATGGATGCCGTTGAAAAGCATTTGTACGATCTGGGGGTTTCCAAAAAGAGTATCATAAAGGAGGGCTGGTAGCGGCAATAACCCCTGAACCGGTGCATTCGTGTGATACTCCTGAACCTCCATTCCCACTGGAGGAATCGATTTTGCTATAAAATGCCGCAAACTGGCCAGGGGCTATCCCTCTCTGGCCTTTTTCAAACAGAACGTAAAGACCTCCGGCTTTCATTATCAGCCTGGCGGCTGCCAATGGCTGCCTGTGCCGGATACGTGCCTTGCAGTAAACCTGGTCACCGGGCTTCATTCTGTAAGTTTCCCTTATCCAGTGGATGTCATCTGCCTGTATGAACAGCCCGTACCGCAAAAGACCGGGGTGGTCACTGCCCTCTCCTGCATAAACTATATTATTGAGGGTGTCAGTTGAGATGACGTAGAGTGGTTTTTTACTCCCGCCAATATCAAGGCCTTTCCTCTGCCCTATAGTGAAAAAGTGTGCGCCATTGTGTGTCCCGGCCTTTCTGCCCTGGTTGGAGCTGAAAACCGGAGGCAGGCATGCGGCCCTGAGCAGCTCAGGGGATAATTTTTCGATCTCACTGTGGAAGGCACTGGACCCGTTATTCAAACAAGCCTCCCGGGGAATGATGTATGTATCCCCTTTCTCTGGCTTGAGCTTTTGCTGCAGGAAATCAGGCAGTTTGACCTTGCCCACGAAACAGAGTCCCTGGCTGTCTTTTTTACCGGCTGTTACAAATCCTTCCTTTCTTGCTATCTCCCTTACCTCATCCTTTCTTAGGCTGCCAATTGGGAAAAGTGCACAAGCGAGCTGCTTCTGATTGAGCTGGCAAAGGAAGTAGCTCTGGTCCTTGTTAGGATCAGCCCCTTCTATAAGCCTGTACTCTGTTCCTTTTGGAGTGCGTACACCTTCTTTGATGCAATAATGTCCGGTGGCGACATAATCAGCGCCAAGCTTAAGGGCCGCATCCATGAAAACATCGAACTTGATCTCCCGGTTGCAGAGGATGTCCGGGTTGGGGGTGCGACCCGACTGGTACTGTGAAAACATATCCTGCACTATACGCTCATAATACACCTTGCTGAAATCCAGCACATAAAAAGGTATTCCCAGTTTATGGGCAACAAGCATGGCATCTGTGCTGTCTTCCTTCCACGGGCAATCCCCGCTTATGGTAACCGAGCTGTCATGCCAGTTCTTCATGAATATGCCGGTTACATCATATCCCTGCCTGGTGAGCAGGTATGCGGCAACTGTGCTGTCAACCCCTCCCGACAACCCTACAACAACCCGCTTTTTCTCTTTCATTTAGATTATATTTATTCACATGCCTTAAAAAAACAGAAGCTCCTGAGTATAAACAGCCAGAGGCTGCCAATGTTGAGGTATGCTGTAGGATTATTTTCTTAAATTTGCCATAAAGCCCGCTTCCCCGGGCCAATTCTGCATAAATTATGAAAATTTCCTCCCCCCTGAATTCAGCGATCACTCTTATTCTGCTGTTATGGGTTTTACCTTCGGTATCTCAGACCACACTGACCCTGTCAACACAAAGCCTGCCTGACTTCAGGGAGGTCTACCCTGGGCATTTTTCCGATGTGCAGTTTTATCATCTTACTGCAGAAGATCCTGAAACAAAGCTGATAATCAGATCACCAACAGGGTTTAAAATATCGCTTGACTGTTATGATGGGTTTACAGATTCACTGGCCATTAACTATGAGGAAACAGGGTTAACCCAGACCATTTATGTGAGGTTCTTCCCCGAAATTACCGGCAGTTTTGATGGCAGTATCAGTCATTATCAGGCCGGTGACATGTTTGGTGAAATAGAGGTAAGCGGTCGTGGGATCGAATCACTTATACCTGAGGGCTATTACGATACTGCAACAGGCAGCGGAAGTGAGCTGAAAACCAATTTGCACAGTGTTATCAGCGGGCACTCTGTTCAGACCTACGCTTCTTTGTGGGGGCACTTTACACAAACCGATGCCACCTTCGATGGCTATGTGTGGGATATCTATTCAGACACACCATGTGAGGAACCTCCATATATCTACGTTTTTGGTGACGACCAGGATACAGGCACCGGCGGGCACCATAACGAAGGGGATGTATACAACAGGGAGCACTCAATGCCAAGGTCATGGTTCGGAGGGGCGGTTGACCCTATGAACACCGATCTTTTCCATATATTCCCGGTAGATAAATTTGTAAACGCACAGAGGGATAACTACCCCTTTGGCGAGGTGGATGACCCTTTCTGGACATCGCTTAACGGGGGCAGGCTCGGTCCGAACAGTGCAGGCAGCTATACAGGGACAGCCTTTGAACCGATAGATGATTACAAGGGTGACCTGGCACGTGCATTTTTTTATATGATCACCCGTTACGAGGACAGGATGCCTGGCTGGACCTACAATGAAAACGGCAATGCCATGTTCGACCATAATACCTATCCCGGGTACCGGACCTGGGTAATTGATATGCTGCTTAGGTGGCACGAGGATGATCCGGTGAGCCAGAAGGAGATACTTCGCAACCATGCTGTTTATCAGATACAGGGCAACCGTAACCCCTTCGTGGACCACCCGGAGCTGGTTGAAAGGATATGGGGAGATACCACAGTTTATGCCGGCATTGTACAGGAAAGGGAAGCAGTACTGCATCTTTATCCAAACCCGGCAGCCGGCAGTGTCGAGGTCAGCCTTGGAGAGGAGATTGTGCTGCTTGAGGTTTACAATATCCAGGGTGTTTTGATCAAAAGGTTAAGACCTGGGGCAAATGCTTACAGTCTCAATCTCAGCGGTATACCTGCTGGGCAGTACCTGCTGGTGGCAGCAGGAATGGGTACCCTGTACAGGGAAATGCTGCTTGTGATGTAGCTATCTGCTTACTTTGATTAAATTTACAACGTATTATTATTTAAAAGCAACCTTAAAAAGTGTGGTTATGAAAAAGGATGTACAGGGTAACGGTCCGGCAGGTGCCGTATACGGACTGGGTTTTATTGGTGCCGTTATATATTTCATATCAACGGCTGCAACTTTCTGGGCTGGTGTACTTGGTGTGCTCAAGGCCATTGTATGGCCTGCATTCCTGGTCTACGGTGCTTTCAGGTATCTGGGGCTTTAAACCTGCTGCAGCCTGAGATAAGCTTATGCTGCATTTTTTTGAACAAAAAAATAATTATTAATGAAGAGCATACTGGTAACGGGAGGTGCCGGCTTTATCGGTTCGCACCTTTGTGAAAGGCTTTTAAGAGATGGTAATGAGGTTATCTGCCTTGACAACTTTTTTACCGGCCGCAAGGACAATATCATACACCTTTTGGATGACCACCACTTTGAGCTGGTGCGCCATGATATCACCCGGGAGATCTTCCTAGAGGTGGATGAGATCTACAATCTTGCCTGCCCGGCCTCTCCGATTCATTACCAGTATAATCCCATAAAGACGGTAAAGACAAATGTTATGGGGGCGGTAAATATGCTGGGGATGGCAAAGAGGATAAAGGCGAAAATACTGCAGGCCTCCACCAGCGAGGTATACGGCGACCCCGGTGTTCACCCCCAGAAGGAGGAGTACTGGGGCAATGTGAACCCTGTGGGTAAACGATCCTGCTATGATGAAGGCAAGCGCTGCGCAGAAACCCTCTTTATGGATTATCACAACCAGAACGGAGTTAAAATAAAGATTGTGAGGATATTCAATACATATGGACCCAGGATGCTGCCGGATGACGGCAGGGTGGTGTCAAACTTTATCATTCAGGCGCTGCGCAACATGGATATCACTATTTACGGTGACGGGTCGCATACCAGGAGCTTCCAGTATATCGATGACCTGCTGGAGGGCATGCTCCGCTTTATGGGCACTCCCGATGATATTACCGGGCCTGTTAACCTGGGTAATGAGAGTGAATGCAGCATAAAGGAGCTGGCAGGCTTGATTATTGAAATGACAAATTCACGCTCCAGGCTGAAGTTTTTGCCTTTGCCTGATAATGACCCGGTTAGGCGCAGGCCTGACACATCATATGCCAGGCAGCTTATTGACTGGGAAGCAAAGACCGGGATCAGGGAAGGACTTAAGAAAACGATCGGTTATTTTGATAACCTGCTGGCCTCCGGCAGGATGCCTAGGAGTGTTTAGCCCTGGCCAGTGCATTAAGGTACTTTTCGATAAAGTGCTCCTTATCCTTTGACCTGTACTGCATAATATATCGAGGGTGCTCCAGAGGGAGCAGGCTTAAGAAAAAGTTGTGCCTGTCGTTGAGCTGTCTGAGGTATTTGAAGTTTTTCCCTGAACCCAGGCAAAAAGCAACATCCGTGTTAATACCCATTGATATATGTTTTCTGATGCACTCCACCATGAAATCCTCAACAGCTTCCTGCAGCTCACGGCTGTCGTAATAGTTAAAGTTTAACTCCCTGCCTGAGGCATTTTTTTTGACAAAACCCAGGGGGCTGGGGGAGTTTATATAAAAATCCCTGTAAAACTCCTTCACCCCGCCGTATGCCTCTATTACCTCATAAATAAATACCGATGAGGGTTCGTGGGTGCTAAGACCACTTATCGCTATACCACATTTTTGCTCAAGCCTCTTTGTGTCGGTAAAGGGGATGCCGGTAACTCCGGCACCAAACCTGCCCGGGTTTATCCCCAGTATAAGGTGCCTTTTCCTGTTGTCATTGTAAAATTTTTTATAGAATGCATCTGCCGAGTTAAGGGCAAACGGGTTTTCACTGAAGGGGTTCATTGCCCTGATACCTGCCGGAAGCCTTGTGTCAATATTAAGCTCGCGGTTGAAGTTCATTACCCTGCCTGCGAAGGTTTCATTGTTCTGCATATAAAGAAATATTTGTGTTATAAGCGCTTAGTTGTTATATTGCAATTAATTCAGATATGCATATGTTTTACGGTTTCAGGCTGAAGGCATATCCTGGCCTGCGGCTTCAAACTTAAATAAAATCAATAATCTAAAAATATTTAAAATCATTCAGGTATGAGCGAGAAAAAGAAAAAACTAACAACGGCATCGGGTATTCCCTATGCCAAGCATGAAGACAGCATGACCGTGGGTCCCCGCGGTCCCATCCTGTTGCAGGACTATGTGCTTCACGAGAAGATGGCACACTTTAACCGTGAACGCATTCCCGAGCGTGTTGTGCACGCAAAGGGCACAGGTGCATTCGGGGTGTTCAGGGTTACACATGACATTAGCAGGTACACCCGTGCAAAGCTTTTCAGCAAGGCAGGTAACGAGTGCCCTGTATTTGTTCGTTTCTCCACTGTTGGAGGCGAGAAGGGCAGTGCCGACACAGAGCGTGACCCAAGGGGCTTTGCGATCAAGTTTTATACTGAGGATGGGAACTGGGATCTTGTGGGGAATAACACTCCTGTCTTCTTTATCAAGGATCCAAAGAAGTTCAGTGACTTTATCCACACCCAGAAACGCAACCCCAAAACCAACCTTAAGGATGCGGCAATGTTCTGGGACTTCCTGAGCCTGAACCCTGAAAGCATGCACCAGGTAATGATACTGTTCAGCGACAGGGGTACACCCTACAGTTACCGCAACATGAACGGTTACGGCAGCCATACCTTCAGCATGATTAATGACAAGAATGAAAGGGTATGGGTCAAGTTCCACGTAAAGACAAAGCAGGGCATCAAAAACTTCACCGGGCCTGAGGCCGATGAGATGAAGGGCAAGGACCCTGACTGGGCCCAGGGAGACCTGGTGAAGACAATTGAGAAGGGGGATTTCCCCCTGTGGACAATGAAGATACAGGTAATGACTGAGAAGCAGGCCAGTGAATTTAAATGGAACCCCTTTGACCTTACAAAGGTGTGGCCGCATTCTGATTTTCCGCTTATTGATGTCGGAGAGATGGAGCTTAACAAGATACCGGAGAACTATTTCAGGGATGTCGAACAGGCTGCATTCGCCCCCTCCCATGTTGTTGACGGCATTGGTTACTCTTTTGACAAGATGCTGCAGGGCCGCCTGCTGTCATATCCTGATGCACACCGGTACCGCCTGGGTGCCAACTATGAGCAGATACCGGTTAACAGACCCTTAAACAAGCCAAGCAATTATGAAAGGGACGGCTATATGAGGGTTGATGATAACGGAGGCGACAGCCCCAACTACCATCCCAACAGCTTTGACAATATAGAAGCAGACCAGAGCTACAAGGAGCCACCGTTGAAAATGGAGTCGGATGTGGCTGACTGGTATGACCGCAACGAAAATGATGACGACCATTACACCCAGCCGGGAATATTGTTTGAGAAGGTAATGACGGAACAGGAAAGGAAGAACACGGTGAACAATATCGTGGGCCATATGAAGGGTATTGGAGGCCCGAAAAGAGAAGAGATCATCCGCCGCCAGCTGGGGCATTTTCTAAAGACCAGTGAAAAACTGGGTAAAGCTGTTGCAGAGGGTTTGGGTGTGAACCTTTAGTCCCGGTCCATTGTTCTAAATGCTAATAACTGTGGGCTTTGCCTTTTGAAAAGAAGGCAAAGCCATTTATAGGTAGCCGGCAGGTTGATATTATAAAGGCTGAGCTGTATATCTGGTTATGAAAGCAAAAGAAAATAGCGGGGGTTCGGGATATTTAAGGCTGTTGCCTTTGATATCTGCATACGTGGTAATAGTTATAGCCCTGCTTGTACTTGCCGGATGGATATTTGACATAGTTGTTTTCAAGAGTGTCAGGCCGGACTATGTCAGTATGAAGGCCAATACTGCCATGGGTTTTATATTTGGTGGCATGGCGCTTTGGTCGCTTGCAAAGCAAAATGAAGGCCGGTGGTTTTTGCTTTACTCCAGGATTTTCTCTTCATTGCTTCTGTTTCTGGTCATAATCACATTGGTACAATATGTCCTGGGAATGGATGTTGGCATAGACAATATACTGTTTGCCGATGATCCCCATGCCCCGGGAACCTATACGCCAGGCAGGATGGCCTACGAAACTTCCATTGCTTTTATAATTACCGGGGTTTCTTTAATACTAGCCGGGAGGGACAAGATATCATGTGTCGTTGTATCACAGATCTCAGCTTTCTTTATATTCATTGCAGGGGTATTGCCTTTGAGCGGTTATGTTTTCGGTGCGGAAGCCTTTTATGGATACGGGGATTATACACATGTAGCCCTGCATACGGCTGTTGCCTTTATGATATTCAGCCTGGGCATTATGACAATTAAACCACGGAGCGGTTTGTTGTCGGTACTTACAGGTAGTGGAACCGGGAGTTATGTTGCACGCAGGATATTGCCCGTGATAGTTCTCACTCCCATTGTACTTGTGTGGCTGTGGCTTATCACCTATAGGATGGGGTGGGAGTGGCTTTCGGGTGATATATCTGTTTTCTTTACTATTATGCTGGCGGTAATGGTCATAATTACCTGGAGGATAGCAGACTCAATAAACCGGTTGGAGACCGAGCGTAAAGAGTCGGATTCGCGGGCCCTGGAATACTATGAAATGCTCGAATTCATAATAAGGCATGCACCGAGCGCTATCGCTGTGCATGACAGGGACATGAGGTACCTGTTTGTAAGCGATCTTTATATGAAGTCATACAAGGTGGAGCAGGAAGATATAATTGGGAAGCACCATTATGATGTTTTCCCTGATCTGCCTGAAAAATGGAGAAAGGTACATAAAAGGGTCCTGAAGGGTGAAGTTATCAGCGCAGAGGATGATAAATACGAAAGGGCTGATGGTTCAGTAGAGTATACAAGGTGGCAGTGCATGCCATGGAAAAACCATGCCGGAGAAATCGGGGGGCTGGTTGTTTATACAGAGATTATCACCGAAAGGAGAAAAGCTGAAAGGGAGCACCTGGAAACTGCCCGCAGGTTCCAGATGGTAATGGATCATACCGGCGACGGAATAATAGCTGTTGACAAAGAAGGCAGGGCCACCCTGGTCAACAGGGCATGTAGCGAGATGCTGGGATTCAGTAAAGAAGAGTTGATCGGCAATAAGATACACAAGATGCATCATCACACACGTAAAGACGGAACAGAATACCCCGAAGATGAATGTGCGGTGCTTATGGCAATTAAGACAGGCCGGATCCATTATATCAGGGATGAGGTATTCTGGAGGAAAGAGGGGAGCAATTTCCCGGTAGAATATATGAGTTCACCCCTGTATGAAAACGGGGAGCTCTCAGGAGCAGTTGTCAGCTTCAGGGATGTGAGCAAAAGAAAGGAAGCTGAGGACAAGGTAACGCTGTTGAACAGGAGGCTTTACCAGCTTATATCGGTTATACAGCAGCTTTCATCGGCAAAGGATATTGGCAGCATCAGAAAGGAGATCTTAAATGCCGCCAGGGAGCTTAGCGGAGCAGAAGGAGCAACGTTCATTGAATACAGCAAGGGCAACTGCCATTATGTTGAAGAGAGTGCAATTAACCCTCTTTGGAAGGGCGGTGTCTTCCCTGCAGGTGATTGTATAAGCGGCTGGGTAATGAATAACAGGGAAATGGCATATGTTTATGACGTTGCAGAAGATGACAGGATACCCTATGAGCTGTATAAGGATACATTTGTTAAAAGCCTTCTTGTTCTGCCTGTTAACCTGGCAAACCCGGTAGCTGCCATTGGTGTTTACTGGGCGCGCCATTACAAGCCCTTGCCGGAAGAGGTGGAGTTACTGGAAAGCCTTGCCAGTGCAACATTGCTGGCTATGGAAAGAATTGAACTGCTCAGCGAGCTCGAAAAGAGGGTGGCTTTGCGCACTGAGCAACTGGAAGCGGCGAACAAGGAGCTTGAAGCTTTCAGCTACTCCGTTTCACATGACCTCAGGGCACCCTTAAGGGCAATTGATGGGTTTACCAGGATACTGCTTGAAGACCATCTTGAGAGCATGGATCAGGAGGGCAGGCGGGTTTGTAATGTAATAAGGGACAATACCGTAAAAATGAACAGGCTGATAACCGACCTGCTGGCATTTTCCAGGCTCAGCCGTAAAGAGATACAGTTTGAGAAAATTGATATGCAGAAACTGGTCCACTCAATTTACCATGAGGTTTGCAGTAAAGAGGATATGGAGAGGATAGATTTTTCTGCCGGGGGTTTATGTGAAGCGGTCGGTGATGCAAGCATGATAAGGCAGGTATGGACAAACCTTATCTCTAATGCGGTTAAGTTCTCATCCGGCTCGGATAACCCAAGGATCAGGCTGTCCTGCAGTATGAAAGATGGTGTTTGCAGCTATAACATAGAGGACAACGGGGTGGGTTTCGACATGAAGTATGTTGACAGGATCTTTGATGTGTTCCAGCGGCTTCATTCCGAAAGGGAGTTTAAGGGAACGGGTGTTGGCCTTGCCATAGTTCACAGGGTGGTTACCCGGCACGGAGGGGAGCTCCGGGCATGGGGGGAGCCAGGAAAGGATGCATGTTTTAGCTTTAACCTGCCGTATAAAGGACAAAAAGCCAGGGATACAGATATATAAACAAATGAACCTGCAATACATTATATATATATTACAAATAGTAAATGGTTATGGAAGACCTTAGTCCCGTTGATGTCCTGCTTGTGGAGGACAATCCAAACGACGCTGAACTGACCATCAGGGCACTGAAAAAGCAAAACATGGCAAACAACATTTATGTGGTTGAGGACGGGGAGAAGGCCCTGGATTTTGTTTTTTGCCGTGGCAATTACTCCGGCCGGAAACATGTCAAATCCCCCAAGGTTGTATTTCTTGACCTGAAACTGCCCAAAATAAGCGGGCTGGAGGTGCTCAGGGAGATAAAAAGCAATGAGGCCACCCGCAGTATGCCGGTGGTGGTGGTTTCATCATCGCGCGAGGATCCCGATATTAAAAAGGCATACGAGCTCGGAGCAAACTCATATGTGGTAAAGCCACTGGACTTTGAGGATTTTATAAATGCCCTGAGCAATACCGGGATGTTCTGGCTCCTGGTAAATGAGCCACCAAAATAGACCGGAAAACAAACAGCTCAATTTAAGCTGTTTTAAGAAGTATCTAACATATAAGATCATAGCGATGGATCAAAACACCGCCTCGGCACCAATAAGGGTGCTTATAGTTGAAGACCTGCCGTCAGATGCCCTCCTGGCTGAAAGGGAGATTTTAAAGGCAATTGATAATGCCGTTTTTGAATGTGTTGAGACCGAACAGGATTTTATCAGGGCATTGGAAGAGTTTGATCCTGACATAATAGTTTCTGATTACCAGATGCCATATTTTGATGGCCTTAGTGCATTGGAGATTGCCAGGGTAAAGATACCGCTAACACCATTTATCGTTCATACAGGTTCACAGAACGAGGATACGGCAGTTGCATGCATGAAAGCGGGTGCAACTGATTATGTATTAAAGGAAAGGATAAAGCGCCTGGGGCCTGCCGTTAAGCAGGCTCTTGAGAATAAAAAGGAGAAGATTGAGAAGATAAGGATACAAAATGAACTAAAAGAGAGCGAGAACCGCTTCCGCCGGCTTGCAGAGAACGCCGATGACCTGATATACCGCTATGAGTTCTTGCCAGAGAGGAGGTTCGCTTATGTAAGCCCCTCGGCATACAGGATTACAGGCTACACTCCCGGGGAACACTATGCCGACCCGGACCTGGGGTTCAAACTGGTCCATCCGGACGACAGGGAAATACTGCAAAAACTGTCAGAGCCCGGTTCAAAGCAGGGTGAATCAATTACCCTAAGATGGGTTAAAAAGGATGGTTCTGTTATCTGGACAGAGCAAAAGAATGTCATTATAAGGGATAATGAAGGCAGGGTGACTGCAATCGAGGGAATTGCCCGTGACATAAGCCAGAGGAAGGAGACAGAGGAAAAGCTGGAAAAGGCATTGAAAAAGGCCGAGGAGAGTGATCGCCTAAAAACGGCTTTTCTGAATAATCTCAGCCATGAGATACGCACACCTTTAAACAGTATAATGGGGTTCTCAAACCTGCTTGCTGACGGGGACTTTAATGAAGAGTCGCTCAGTCAGTATGTTGGAATAATCAATAAGAGCGGGAAAAAGCTGTTGCATATTATTAATGATATAATAAGTATTTCCAGCATTGAGACTGGCCAGGAGGAGTTAAATGAAGATGTTGCCGATTTAAAAAAGAGCCTGGACGAACTTTATGATGAGTACATAGATGAGATTGATGAACAAAAGATCAAGTTTTATTTGCAATGTTCATTGGACAGTTCAGAGGCAAAGGTGATTTGCGACTGGTATAAGCTGGAACACGCACTGGGATGCCTTCTGGATAACGCCATAAGGTTTACCGAAAAGGGAGAGATACGCCTGGAGTGCAGCAGGAAGGATGACAGATTATGGTTCAGGGTAATTGATACCGGGCAGGGTATAGACCCGGAACACCATGCAATTATATTTGACAGTTTCAGGCAGGTAACTCCGGCAAAAGACAGGGTGGTTGAAGGCACCGGTCTGGGGCTTTCAATAGCTAAATCATATATCGAGATGATGGGTGGGGAGATATCCCTGGATTCTGAACCCGGGAGGGGTTCAACATTCAGTTTTTACATTCCATACAAGGCTGCAGAACATTATCAAGCTGAAGGCGAAAAGTTCAGGCAAAAAAGTGCAGACAGGGAGTATACCCTGCTTGTAGCAGAGGATGAGCCGACTAATTACCTCCTTATCGAGAGCATTTTGGAATCTTACCCTTACCGCCTGATACATGTTACCAACGGGGAGGATGCTGTAAAAGTGTGCCGTAAATACAAGGATATCGACCTGGTAATAATGGACATAAAGATGCCCCTGATGAACGGACTGGAGGCAACCCGCATTATCAAGAAGGAAAAGGGCGACATACCGGTTCTGGCCGTTACGGCGCATGCCCTTGAGGGCGACCGTGAAAAGGCAATCGATGCGGGTTGCGATGACTACCTTACCAAGCCCCTGAAAAAGGGTGAACTGGTTGAAAAGATAAACAGTATGCTTGGTGCTGGTTTCTAGCGTTTATGTATCAGGAACTTTTCCAGCTCAACAACTGCAAACACAATGATACCCCCTGCCAGTGAATACCACCAGAAGCTTCCGCTTATCGGGCTTGTATCGAAGAAGGTGTTCATAAAGGGCAGGTAGACAAAGAGCATCTGCAGTATCACCAGGGCACCTGAGGCTATAAAGGTGTATTTGTTAGCGAAAAATCCCGCTCCCAGGCTGGGGGTCTTTATCTTGCGGCAGTTGAACAGGTAGAACAACTGGCCGGCAACAAGTGTGTTGACAGCCACCGTGCGTGCGATATCGTCCTCAAACCCCTGTGCCTGCAAGTATGAAAATACTCCCATAGTAAGACCGCCGATAAGGAATGACACGAATACGATCCTCCATATAAACAGCTTTCCGAGTATCGGTTCCCCGGGGTCCCTTGGGGGTCGTTCCATTACATTGTCTTCCATTGGCTCAAATGCAATGGCCAGTGCAAGTGTAACAGCTGTTACCATATTCACCCAAAGTATCTGCAGGGGGGTAATCGGCATTATCATACCAAGCAGTATTGCCGACATCAGAACAAGTGCTTCTGCCCCGTTGGTGGGCAATATGAATAGCAGCGACTTCCTGATATTGTCATAAACAGTGCGCCCCTCCTCAATTGCATTTACAATGGAGGCAAAGTTATCGTCGGCAAGTACCATCTCGGATGCATCTTTAGATACTTCAGTACCCTTAATACCCATTGCAATACCGATGTTTGCCTTCTTCAGGGCGGGGGCATCGTTGACACCGTCGCCTGTCATGGCGCAGAGCATGCCCTTTTTCTGCAGTGCCTTTACCAGGCGAAGCTTGTGTTCAGGTGTCGTGCGGGCATATACATCATATTCGTCACATACCTCAAGCAGTTTTTCGTCGCTCATCTCTTCCAGCTCCTTGCCCGAAAGGGCCTTTTCCCCGTCACCAATACCAATTTCCTTGCCTATGGCCTTTGCCGTGATCACGTGGTCGCCCGTTATCATCTTCACCTGCACTCCTGCCTCCTTGCACTCCTTTATTGCATCAATAGCCTCTTCCCTTGGCGGGTCAATTATACCAACAACCCCCAGAAATACCTTATTGTGTTCACATTCATCCTTGTTCAGCTCGCTCTTTTTGGATTCATTGAAGGCAACACCAAGCAGTCGCTGTCCTTTTGCAGCGGCCTGTTCCATCTTTTTCTCCCAGAACTCGTTGTCCAGATCCTGTTCTCCCTCGCTTGCAAGCTGTTTGGTAGACATTTCAAGGACCTTTTCTGGCGCCCCTGTCATGAAAACGAACTTCTTGCCATCAACATCATTGAGGGTGGCCGAGTACTTGTGGTCGGATTCAAAAGGGATACTGTCAATGCGCTCAGGCTTGAAGTCTTTTAAGCCGCCCTTGTAACTCATTGTAAGCAGTGCACCCTCGGTAGGGGTTCCGGTAAGGGTCCATTGCCCATCATCGTTTTTTTCGATCTCAGCATTATTGCACACCCTTGCAGCCTGTAAAAGCCTCCACAGCACCTTTTCTTTCTCCAGGTCAATTTCCTTTTCGTCCAGTTTGAACTTCCCCTCGGGCTTGTAGCCGGTCCCCTCAATTGTGAACTCCTTGTCGGCAGTTATCACTGTCTTTGCGGTCATCTCGTTCCGGGTGAGGGTGCCGGTCTTGTCGGAGCAAATTACATTAACTGAGCCCAGGGTCTCGACCGATGGCAG
>PWNY01000013.1 GCA_003557805.1 Bacteroidales bacterium
AACCACTGTTGGCCGTCCCAGGGATGTTGAGCTTCAGCCGTTTTACTCCATATATGACCGCAGGTACAGTATATTCTGGGACCTGATGACCGAGAGTGGCTGGGAGGAACATCTAGCCGCTTTGGCCCGCAGGGAGGAAGCGCTTGCAAGGCTTGACGAGCTTGCACATGACCATATTGACCCGGCTGATAGTGAGCTTGAACAAAGAAGAAACCAGCAGGGGCATGACACCCATGTCAGGTATTATAAACAAAGGCACGGAAGGGAAGCCAACCGTGGCGGCTGGTTCTCATACGATATAGATATTCCTGCTGAAGGTGATGTAAGTCTGGTAATAGATTACTGGGGTGGTTTTGAGGCTGCAAGGACCTTTGATATTGTGGTTGATGGACAGGTTGTGGCAACCCAAAATGGTTCTGATATAAAGACAGGCCATTTTGTTTCCATACCATATGATATACCTCCTGATATTACCGAAGGTAAACAGAGGATTACAGTGGAATTTCTGCCCCATGACTTTAACCGTGCAGGACCTGTGTTTGGTATAAGGACAATAAATACCGCTGATCTTGATGAAGTTGAATATGTTTTACTATAAGGGAAGCAAATCGATTTTTTACCAAAATAATTAAGCAGATCATGAAGAGAATAATCCTGAGTTTATGTTTTGCCTGTTTCCTGGCAAGCCTTGTAAAGGGGCAGGACTTTAGTATGTATGAGCCGGTTAGTTCATTCCGTGCAGATTTGGGCACACTTCAGAGAAAATACACCCTGAGGGAGACCCCCGAATATTTTGAGCGAATGCGCAAACTTTACAATGATTGGCTTAGCTACCTTGACGGAGTTAATTACAATGCACTTGGAAATGATGCAAAGGTTGATTATATCTTATTTGTCAACCATCTTGAGAAACAGCTTTTCTTTCTCGACAACAGTGAACAGGAATATACGAGTGTTGCTTTTGTTACAGATTTTGCCGGTGATTTGTATCAGTTTATCAGAGACCGCAGGAGGGGAATGTATATTGACGGAGCCAAGAAAGCAGCATTGTTCCATGACATGACAGTGAAATTTACAGAAGCCGCTGATAATATTGATAATGTCAGTGAGTTTGATACCTGGCTTATAGCTGACAGGGCAGCATCTGTTGTTAATGATCTCAGGAGCAATCTCAATGAGGCATACAGGTTTTATTACGGATACCATCCTGAGTTCACCTGGTGGGCAGCTGAACCATTTGAGGAGTTGATAAGTGAAATAGAGCGTTACCAGGATCTCTTGAGTGAGCATTTCAGGGATCCCGGGTCAAGAGATGATGGCAGTGGTATTATTGGAAGACCCGAAGGTGCAAGGGCTATCAGCAAACGGCTGGAATATGAGTTTATCCCGTATACTGCCGAAGAGCTAATAGAGATAGGCTGGCAACAGTTCAACTGGTGCCGTGAAGAGATGAAAGAGGCTTCAAGGGAAATGGGCTTTGGTGACGACTGGAGGGAAGCACTGGAGTATGTTAAGGACCAGTATGTCGAACCGGGCAGGCAGCCTGAGGTAATAAACCGGCTGGCAGAGGAGGCCATAGCATTTATTGATGATAATGATATGCTTACAGTTCCTGAACTGGCCAAGGAGACCTGGAGAATGGAAATGATGTCTCCTGAAATGCAGCTTGTAAATCCGTTTTTCCTCGGTGGCGAGGCAATACGTATTTCGTATCCGACCCATACAATGCCGCATGATGCAAAAATGATGAGCCTACGGGGCAATAACCCTCACTTTTGCATGGCCACTGTACATCATGAGCTTATTGCCGGGCATCACCTTCAGGGTTTTATGAACCAAAGAAACAAACCTTACCGCCGGGCGTTCAGTACACCTTTCTGGGGAGAAGGCTGGGCACTATACTGGGAGTTTCTGCTTTACGAAAAAGGATTGCCACCAACACCCGAAGACAGGATGGGCTTTCTGTTCTGGCGAAAACACAGGGCTGCAAGGATTGTTTTCTCACTTAGCTTTCACCTTGAACAGATGACCCCGCAGGAGTGTATTGATTTCCTTGTAGATGAAGTGGGTCATGAAAGGGCCAATGCTGAGGCTGAAGTTAGGAGGTCCTTTATGGGGCGGTACGACCCGCTTTACCAACTTGCATATATGATAGGCGGTATACAGTTCCAGGCACTCAGGGAAGAACTTGTTGAAGAAGGTAACATGACCCTTAAGGAGTTCAATGATGCTGTACTGGAGCAGAACAGCATTCCGGTTGAGATCCTGAGGGCTGTGCTGAAAAATGAGAGCCTTCCTGCCGACTATTCGACAAGATGGAGATTTGCCGATGATTACCTTGGTAATTAACAAACTGTAGTTAAAAACAAAAAACTAGAGAGTCTATATGTCTGAAAACAAACAATTTTTCACAAACAAGCTGGGATTTATGATGGCGGCAATTGCAATGGCCGTCGGAACCGGAAATATTTGGCGCTTTCCCCGCATGGCCGCTGCCAACGGTGGAGGCTCCTTTCTTATTATTCTCATAATTGCTGTTATTGTTTGTTCCGTGCCATTACTAATGTCAGAGATGGCCATCGGACGTAAAACCAGGAAAGGTTCAGTAGGAGCGATGGGGGATTTCATGGGATCCCGGTATTCATGGATGGGCGCCTGGATGGGTTTTGTATGCATTGCTATTATGTTCTACTATTCAGTTGTCGCTGGGTGGACAATCAAGTACGTTATTTTTGCACTGCAGGGAAAGTTTACCCAGGGAAGCGATACAATGGCTTTATGGGAAGCATTCTCAACTGATCCAAAGCAGACGATCTTTTATCATTTTGTCGCAATGGCTGTTACCTTTGGTATTTTATACCAGGGAGTTGCAAAGGGGATAGAGAGATATTCCCGGTTTCTGATGCCAACGCTTGGTATTCTGTTGCTTGTTGGTGCAATAAGGGCAGTTACCCTTCCGGGAGCACAACAGGGTGTACAATACCTGTTCTCCATTGATGTATCTTATCTTGCAAACCCGAGAACATGGCTTGAAGGCTTTACCCAGGCTGCATGGTCCACTGGTGCGGGATGGGCACTGCTAATGACATATGCGATTTATACCAGGAAACAGGATGGTGTGGGAAGCAGTATGTTCGTCGTAGCATATGCAGATGTTCTGGTTGCAATTATCGCTGGGCTTGCAATATTGCCGACAATATTTGCCCTTGCTCCAAATACCGAGTATGCCCATGCCGCACTTGAAGCAGGAAATGTTGGAATGACATTCATCTATATGTCGGAGCTCTTCGGTTTGATGCCGGGAGGTTTTATAATGGCACTGTTTTTCTTCCTTTGCCTTGCTTTTGCTGCAATTTCCTCACTTATATCACAGGTAGAGGTTGGGGTTGCCAATATGGTTACAGCCGGATGGAAACGCCGCAGGGCGGTATTATTTACCTGTGCAGCAGGATTTTTGTGCGGGATACCGTCAGCATACAGCATTGACTTTTTGAACAACCAGGACTTTGTTTGGGGGGTTGCCCTTCTTATCAGCGGAATGTTTACGGCAATTGCCATAATGAAGTATGGTGTTGAAAAGGTAAGGGTTGAAGAGATAAACCAGGCCGGAAACAAGACCAATATTGGGCGCTGGTATAATGTGCTTATTTATATAAACCCCATTATAATAGGGATAATCTTTATTTGGCTGATATATCAGTCAGTTGTCTCTGATCCGGAGAACTGGTGGAACCCCTTCAAAGAAGCAAGTACCGGCACAATGTTCTTCCAGTGGATTATAGTTCTTGTAGTTTTGCTTCTGACAAACAGGTGGTTGTTGAGGTTCTTCAACCCGGACAGGAATAAAAAACAGCAAGATAATTAACAACTGAAATATGAAACGCAGGACTTTTATAAAGAATACAGGCATTGGGGTTGCCGGGATCTTTGGTAGTCTTGCATTACGGCCAATTGGCTCGTCACTGTTTGCAAATAACCTTGAGAGGCCTAATATTTTATTCATTACAACAGACTACCAGGCCGGTGAGGATATCCCCCTGTTTGGTAGTCCTTTTCTTTACATGCCAAATATTGACCGCCTCTGCAATGAGGGTGTGGTTTTTCAGCGGCATTACTGCACGGCTTCAATATGTATCCCCTCAAGGTATACTCTCATAACGGGCCAGTATCCCCACACACATGGTGCACGTGACAATGTTGGTTCATGGGTGCCTCAGGGAAGCCCCCTGTTCATGGAGCAACTTGCCGGTGGAGGATATCATGTTATCGGGGTTGGCAAGATGCATTTTAACCCCTGGCATAGAATGGCCGGCTTCCATAAGAGGATAACTGCCGAGAGAAAGGCTAACAGCGAGCATGACAGCGGCCATATGGATGATTACGCCAGGTTTCTTGCAGGGCATAACCTCCACAGGATGGATTACCTCAGGAAACAATGGCTTTCAGACCTTTTTGGGGTTTATGACTGGCCTTTCGCTGATGAGTTTCATA
>PWNY01000058.1 GCA_003557805.1 Bacteroidales bacterium
CCAGGCCCCCTGGTGGAACGCGGATGTATCCAGAGCCCGCCTGTAGTATTGTCAACAGGACCTCCGAAGGCCCACCCGGTGAACTGTTCGCTCCAGGTTTCGTTCATTACGATCTCAAACTTGTAACGGGAGGTGTTTTTACCGTTGCGGTCAAGAAATCCAATTGAATCAGTGACATAATTGAAAAACTCCTCGCTGATATCAAGGATATAGTCAGGGTCAAACCAGAGATCGGGATTAAGGACACTATCTCTTGGATCTCCCTCGATTTTTGAGCCCCAGAATATCACAAAGTTTTCAGATTCTGCAGACCTGCTGAGGTCAAAGTCAGGATTGTTCCTTACTCCCCGCTGCACATAAACAGACTTGCCCCCCTCGTCCACACTCAAGTTATTATTAACTGAGATTTTGCTTTCAGGGTGCTCCGGTGCTAATAGGCAAAATGGTGAAGATGCTTCATAAACGAACTCGCCGCCCGCTGCAGAAGTCGATAATGGAAGGAAAAAGGTGAATAATAAAGTAAAAAAAACAAAACTCTGATGCATGCTTGATTTGTTACTAATTGTCATTCAGGAATATACTCATACCTGTCTGACAAACAAAATGGATGGCTGACCAGTTATTCCAGCAGGCCAGCCATCCATTCAAATAAACTAATGACAGGCTACCTCCTCCATTCGTTTACTCCGTCTCGGATCCTGTTTCGCCATTTCAGCGTTGCAGAAACATCGGTATGGTAGTAATCATTGGGAGGTTCGAAATGAACCCTGTAATTAAAATGGAATGTGTGAGTAGAGTGGTCATAGTAGTTTTCGCCGATAGGCTCCACCCTTTCAACTGGAGCAACCTCGTATCCAACTGCTGCCGACAATCCCCATACCCTCCATTCAATAATACCAACTGACTCGGTATTGGACTTCATGTACATTCTAATAGCCGTAGTTGTAACAGGATCAAACTCGGTGATGTTCCACTGGTTTTCCTCAACACCGGAACCATCCCAGTTGCGCCATATTTCAACCCATTCTTCTGTTTCCATGTCCCAAACCTGCAGGTAAGTACTGTCTGGTATGAGTAGTCCACCACCGTCGGTGAACCAATAGACATCAGACCTGTCAATACTGTAAGGCCCGGGAAAATCGTACTGTACATACCTCCACATACCTGCACTCCACCAGTTTCCGTAAATACCATCCGGACCACTGCGGTCAGTCGAGCTCTCGGGATTATCATATCCGCTGTTAATGGCATCAAGGTTTTCCCAAGGAGAGACATAATCAGTGGAGGCCTGAGAAATGAGAGCGACATTCTCGGGTTCAACCGGGAAAGGATTCGGGTAATACTCAATGAATACATCACTGCCTGATGCAACATTCATCTGGAAGTCAAGACCGGTTTGATTCATCATACCATTCAACCTCACTGTATCCAGCATAACTGTTGATGCGCGCAATACATTATTAATTGCAGCTTCGTTTAGAACAGTACCATCAGCCTCAACAGTCCTTAACTCACCCTCGTGAATATAAAAGCCCTCATAGCTGTTTATATAGCGGATAACAAGTAACTGTGTACTCTGAGTACTCAGTATTGAGTCTTCAGATGTTTGAGTCAGCCTGATGGGAATCGCATAGTGGGGTTTGGTCGCATTTGGATCATTAACAAATGACAATGAATCCAGGGTTATGGTCACTTTGCCAATATGTGAGCCTGCAGGGATCACAAACCTGCTGTTATGGCTCATGCTGTAATAGTCACTGGGCATAAGCTCATATTGTGTGTCATTTAAAAGGGCAGGATCTATCTCAAAATCGACCCACCTTTCCTGTTTGTTCTCGATAACACCAGCAAGGTATATTCCGGCGTCCAGCTTCAGTCCCTCTCCTTTTACTACAGATCTCCAAAGGACTCCCGGCTGGTCTGATCCTCCCGTGGCATTTGAAAATGCTACAGTAGAGTAAGGATAATCAAGCCTGTAATCGTCATAACAGCTTGTTAGCCAGAATACTACTATAAGGAATAAAAAGATTTTTTTCATATCAGTAATTTTTTTAAAAATTTTCACTGCGTTCATGGTCGGATCCATTACCAGCCGTCATTCTGTATCAGATTATCTTGAATAATGGTCTGCATAAATGGTAGTGGTACATACCTCATATGCTCCTGAAAGCTGTGGGTTTCAACCTCGATATCCTCGAATGTGTAAAGTACAACATCATCCTCATGTATACCCCATACTCTCCACTGGAAAATACCGCAAGACTGTGTATTTGATTTCATATGCAACCTTATTGCGGTTGTACCAACCATCGAGAAGTTAACCGTGTGCCAGTCGTCCCTTACCGCGGGATATAAGCCCTGTGGAACAGGCACTTCGGTCCACTCTTCGAGTTCAAGGTCCCAGTATTCAATCAGGACACTGTCAGGTATAAGTATACCACCACCATCTGTCCACCAGTATACGTCGGAACGGTCAACAAAATAGACATCCGGGAAGTCATACTGCACATACCGCCACTCATTTGCGCTGTTCCAGTTGCCATAGGCACCTTCATCAGGCTTTGTAGAAGAGTCTTCAAAGTCGTAGTTTCCATTGTTGATCGCCTCCAGGGTTTCCCAGGGAGAGACATATGATGTAGAAACTTCTGAAATCAGCGCAACATTTTCCGGGGGTACTGGGTCGCCTCCGATCTTCTCGATCTTAACACCATTAACAGTATAAGTGAGAGGTTTGTTGAGCCTTCTTAAATCCCAGAAACGGAAACCTTCAAATGAGAGTTCAATACGCCTTTCGTTTTGTATAAACTCCCTGAAAGCACTCTGGCCCATTGAAGCAACCTCTTCAAGATAAGGATCAGTAGAAAGGTTGGGGTTTGCCCTTAGCCTTAACCTGTGCATTACCTCTGCAGCGGTATGTCCGCCGGGGCCGGCACCATTGGGTCCGTATGCCTCATTAAGAGCTTCAGCAAAATTCAGGTAGAGCTCTGTCAGTCCCATAAACACAAAGAACTTAATATCAGAGGTAACATCTCCCGGGGTAAGCCTTACATTATTGCTTAAAAGCTTCCTCATATAGTATCCTGTACGGGTACCCCTTGCTGTCAGGCCACCGGGTGCATCGTCGCCACCCTCAAAGATGCTGACAACCCTTCCCTGGTATTCCATTGCATTATGGAAGATAAACATTGGGAAACGCGGGTCACGGTTTGCATAGGGGTAATTCTCATCATAAAGCTCACTCTCTTCAATGGGGTATCCATCAACTGCGGGAAATACATCCACCAGGTTCTGAGTGGGGTTACAGTTTCCACTACCGTATGATGACGGTGGGTAGAACTGCTGTTCCCATGAGTTACCTGTCCATGTGGGCTGAATCCAGATAAAATCGGGATTGGATGGGGAATTGAAATTACCGTAAGGGTTCAGGTTCCTGAGTCCGCCTTCAGCTTCAATAGCATCATAGGCGGCCTGTGCTGCCCTCTCCCATTTTGCCTGGCTTGGGACTCCATAAGCAGGACTGGCTGCATACAGATACATCCTGGCCATAAGTGCTTTTGCGGCAAGCCCGGATCCCCTGCCATGGTTCTGCAGGCCGGTGAATTCATCACTTCCTGAATACCTGTTGGGCAGGATATCAATTGCCATTTCCAGATCGGCAACTATTTCAGCTACTGTCTCCTCATATGTTCTCCTTGGAAGATCAATTTCATCTTCAATATCCAGAACCGTTTTTACAACAGGAACACCCATGTAATCTCCGCCGGCTACCCCACCGTAGTCCCTTAAAAGGACCCAGTGGTACCATGCCCTGAGGAAATATGCCTCTCCCTTTCTGTGTGCGCGGTACAATGAATCACGGGTAGAGTCGTCTATCCTGTACCTGAGCTCATCGGCCTTTTCAAGGAAGATATTAATGTTCTTTATACTGTTGTAACTGTTGTTCCAACTTCCGATAGGGTTGGTTTCCAGCGTCCAGCCACCCAGGGCAAGTATATTGTCACCCGGGGTATTTGGAACTGCATTATCCGTCAGGTATTCCATCCAGAACGGGTAGTTCGTGTTAAGGTTTGCATATGCCCTTGACAGGAATCCTTCGCCATATATTGCATGTTCCCAAATCTCCTCACCTTCAAGGTCAGACAGAGGGTACGGCTCCAGATATTCGCAAGCTGCCAGAAAGGGCAATAGTATTGTGAATAAAATGAATTTTCTCATGATATAGTTTTTTAAACATTAAAACTTACAGGATATTCCAAACGTAATGGTCCTCAATACGGGGTAGGTGGAAATACCTGCACTCATATTTTCCGGGTTTATGCCCATGTCGGACAATTCCGAAACGTAAAGCAGGTTGCGTCCCCTGGCAAATACCCTTAAATCCCTCATGAGATACCTCTGTGAAAATGCTTTTGGAAACGTATAGCTAAGCTCGACATTTTCAATGCTCAAATATGTTGCATCAGCAAGCCAGTAAGTCGAAGGCTGGTAATTATTGCGAGAGGTAGTTGTAAGCCTCGGATAGTCTTCGCTGTTGGGCCACCTGTCAAGCATAGGTTCGCTGTAGTTTTGCGTGGTGCTGCTTATCCAGAAATAGTTAGGATGCGATAACAGAACCTCACCGCCTGTTACTCCTTTTCCTGACACAAACAGGTTGAATCCCCCATAACCAAGTGACAGGTTAAGTCCGTAATGAACCCTGGGTGCATGAGCGCCCGTGGCGATCCGGTCCCTGTCATCAATCAGACCGTCACCGTCTACATCCCTGTACTTAATGTCGCCAGGACTAACGGCACCCCATCCCTGGGTAACACCGTAGGCATCGATCTCCTCCTGTGACTGGAACAAACCAACTGCATCGTACAGCCAGTATGCGTCGGTCGCAGTTCCGGCAATTTTCCTGTAATCCGGCAGTCCATCCGGTTCATCCACCACCAGGTATTCACCTCTGGAATACATACCGTGTGCACCAAGGCTAAAGCGGAAATCACCAAATTCGCGCGTATACCTGACAAGACCGTCAACACCAGCATGCATATTCTCTCCATAGTTGGTTACAGGCAAGAATCCACCTGTACCGAAGAGTGAGGGTGTAGTGTTCTGCCTTACGACTATATTGTCAAAGTTCTTCCTGTAGAAGTAGTTGACCTCGGCTGTCAGTCTGTTTTCGAAAAGCAGGGTCTGCAGTCCGACATTGAAAAGGCTCCTTTTTGGTATGGTAAAGTCAGCACTTGCGGTTTGCAGGATATCATATATCCTAACTGAACCACCCCTCTGGCCCTGAATTCCGCTCTGGTAGTTTCCAGTATGCCTGTAGATCGTCTGATCCAGGTAGAAAGGATCATAGCCGGGGACCAGGAAGTTGTCAACACCTATAATGCCATAGGATGAGAACAGTTTGAGATGGTTAACAAGGCTGCTGTTTTCCATGAAGGATTCATTGCTGAGTATCCATGCAGCACCAACTGTAGGGAACAGGTTGAATCTCTCACCTTCAGGCAGGCTCATACTCCCTGAGTAAACCAGGTCAAGTTGAACTGTATACCTGTCGTCATAGGCATAATTTGTCCTGAAAGAGATATCCTGTATCCTGCGTGGCTGATAGCCGGGAGCAGTGACCTTGATCTCCTCAAGCATCTGGAAGTATCCGGTATGCATTGAAAGATCATGAACTCCGAAGCTTCTGTTATAATTAAACTGAAGCTTACCTGAGGTCCTCCTTAAGAAAAAGTCATAACCAGAGCCAATGCTCGGGTCAACGACAGCTTCCTGGAATCTGACAAGAGTGTCCCTTCCCCCTACGGTCTCAAGGCGCCAGATATCACTGGTGCCTCCCCTGTTATTTGTAATTGTATTGTTCACGTCGAAAGCCGCGGTACCCATAAATGTCAGCCCCTCAGTTATGCCTCCCAGGTCTGCAAGAAGGGAGACAGAGTTCTGAGTGTTAAGGTTGGCATTTTCAGCATGACCTGAGTGTTTCAATACATTGGTAAGGTTCACCGGGTAGTCAGCACTGCTCATAAGCCTTCCGTCATACTCAACAGGATGGGCATTTGACGGATAGTTGGATATGAGCCCAAACATATTATACAGGTTGGCACCGCCTCCCTGGTTGGGAAACCTGCTCTTTCCGTATGTTCCTGAAAGGTTAACATTCATATCCAGGTAAGAGGTAAGTGCAATATTGACATTTCCCCTTACCTTGTACCTGTCCATGGTCGCCTGCTCGCCGACAGCCTCAAGGCCACCGGAGCCGACATAATCAATCATGGAAAAATACTCTACAATCTCATTCCCGCCATGGGACTGTACATTTGCCCGCCTGTATGATGTGGCAGAGTTAACATACTTGTCGTAATAATCGATGTTGGGAAAACGCAAAGGGTCGGTTCCATCCCTGTAAGCATTCAGAGCTGCCTCTGAATAGAAGGGCGTGAGACCGTCGTTTACCCTTGCCTCATTGAAGAGTCTCGCATAATCATATGCATCCAGGTAGTTTGGCAGCATTGACGGACCACTGATACCCATATCGGCAGAAACATCAATTACCCTCATGCCGAGGTCGTTTCCTGTCTTTGTAGTTATCCAAATCACGGGGTCGGCGCCAAGTATACCCAGGGCAGCCCTGCTGGAAAAATCCTTTAACACCTCAACCCTGTCTATTTCATAAACAGTAAGGTCTGAAGGATCCCTTAGTATACCGTCAATGTATACACTTGCAGAAACACCACGAATTGTGGCACTGAACTGCTCATGCCCTGGTATCATAGAGTTTTTGCTCACAACCAAACCTGGTATCCTTCCGGACAAAGCCTCCAGTGCGTTTGTGCCCGGGTGAGCCGTCAGCTCTTCACCGCTTATTGTGTTGGTTGCCGAAACTGACCTGTTTGAAACAAATTCCTGGAAGGGCATTGCAATTGTCCTGCTTCCGTCAACAGGCATTACCCTGGCCAAAATTATTTCCTCTTCAGGCAATGAGCCACGGTCAACAATGACCGTCTTGCGTTTAAAGCCCCTCTCTTCAATTATAAGTTGATCTTCGGCATCTGTTGGAACCTCCAAAGAGAAGTTACCATCAGGTCCGGTGATCGCATTGCCCAGGGCACCCAGAACCAACACGTTTGAAACAGGTTCTCCGGCCTCGTTTAAAACCCTGGCTGAAATTACTGTCGACGCTTCTTGCGCTGTGGCATAATATGAACACATACCAACTAGGGCAATAAACATCAACAATCTATTTAATATTGTTTTTTTCATTTTCATAATTTTTACTGAAATTATACCATCCCTGTCAGTGAACCTACTGGTTCTCTGTAAAGAGCTAATATCAGGATCAAAATCACTACGCATTTTATCAGCTCATTGATGAATTACCACCCTGGATTTTGTTCAAATTCCTCAAACATAAGGGCATCCGAAAGCGGAATGGGCCACCTGTAATGCCTCTGTTCAAAGGTGTATGTGACAAAGGGTGAATCAGACGTCGAGATAGAAAAGCCTGTGGGACTTGCTGGGTCTTCAGTGTAATTCCGGGCAAACAATTGCCTGTGTTCGCTACGGTGTGCATCACCCCATCTCATAAGGTCGAACAGTCGCTTACCTTCAAGGTAAAGTTCAACTGCACGCTCATTCTTGATCCTTTCCCTGAACGCTTCCTTACTGCCAAGGTAGTTTGAGTGTACAGGCGGCATACCAACACGCTCACGCACGATGTTCACAGCTTCAACCGCACTAAGGTCAGCTCCGCTGATGGTGTGGTTTGGCCCTCCGATCTCATTTGCAGCTTCGGCGTACATAAGGTATATCTCCGCTAATCGAAAATATATAGTACGCGTTGGAGGCGCTCCAAGGCCTGACTGGTCATCCCTGTTGGGGGCCCAGTATTTCCTGGCAAGATAACCAGAAACGGAGTAGAATTCAGCTGTCTGCCTTTCCTCCCCTCCTGACCACAGTTCAAGGTATTTTCCGGTTGCGCTACCCCATCTCTGCTGATTAAAGAGAATTGAGTGATAAAAACGCGGGTCGCGGTTCACATATGGGTTTTGAGGGTCGTGATCCGGGTCATCATGAACTGACAGCCCGTTTGCCGTCTCAAAATGGTCAACTATGTTTGCCGAAGGGCTGAAACCCTGAATCACACTATGCTGGACAGCATAACTGGGAGTAGAGAAAACTCTCCAGAGCGATCCCTGGGTTACGGCCGGGTAATTTTCCCAAAGCACTTCATCATGATGTGGCAGATACTTGAAAATGCTGTCAAAACCGCTGGGGTATTCTATTGTCTCAACTCCACCAGGCGTCATATAGGTTACCTGGTCGGTACCATTGCTTTGCAAAAGTTGATACCTTCCTGTGCTCCTTGCATATGAGATAACATCCCAGGATGCCTGAGCGGCAGCTTCCCACCTGTCCATATCATTTCCGGGGTTATTGGTGGGGCTGGCACTGAAAAGGAGCGCTGCTGCCTTAAGTGCCATTGCAGAACCCACTTCCGGACGACCGATATGATCGGAGCTCCATCTTTGAGGCAGCAATGCTGCAGCGGTATCACAATCGGCAACTATCTTGAGTGCAGTTTCGTGATAAGACAGCCTTGGAAGTGCAAAGTTATCGGTCGATTCAAATACCTCGGTTATATAGGGCATGCCCCCCTGGCGCTTGAGAAACTCAAAATAGTACCAGGCCCTCATAAAGTGCGCCTGGCCTTTTATCTCGTCAATTTGTTGCTGGGTAGCATTACCTTCAAGCATATGAATGTTCTGAAGTGAGATATTTGCCTGGCGTATACTTCTCCATGCGTTCCATACACCATAGAAGTTAAGAGCCTGACCAAGGTTGTAGGCACGAAGCCAGTCACCCTGCTGTACAGTAGGCATGGTTTCCCAACCAGGCCCGAGCCAGCCTTCATCACTCATTGCAGCTGTGAATGCAAGATCCCAGTTGTTGAGATAGTTGTGCATGTCACGGTATATCCTGTCGTTAAACCTGCGGAAGTTCAAATAATCTGTGAAAACCTCCTCATCAGTCATACCGTCTGAATCCTGGATCTTGTCAAGGTAGTCTTCACAGCTTGATAAGATTAATGCTAAAGATAGCAATAACAATATATTTTTCATGTTGTAATTCTTTTTCTGTTAAAACATTACGCGGACCTCGAAAGTATATCTTCTCATCTGCGGATATGCGCCAAAGTCCTGACCAAAGTTGAATCCTTCAGGATCGGCACCCCAGTCTCTCCTTCTCCAGGTCCACAGGTTCGTTCCGATAAGCGAGAGCTCAATGCTCCTTATACCAAACTGCTGGAATGAACCATGCTCAAGGTTATACCCAAGGCGCACGTTGCGAAGCCTTATATACTGCCCGTTAACCATACCAAAGTTACTGATCTGGTAGTTGTAGTGACCGGTTGCGGGGAAGTGATGCGACGGGAACTGCGGGTTACGGTTGTCAGGTGTCCAGCGGTCCAGGTGTGCAGTATATGCATTCTCCCTGTTCTGCGTGAACGGGAAAAGGAAGAACATACCACCCTGTCTCAAAGGCTGCTGGTTTTGGCTGATGCCATAAAATGTAGCATCAAAAGACCAGTTCCTGAAACTACTGCCAAATGTCGCGTTAAACGTAGTATATGGGGTAATGGGGTGTTCTGCAACAACCCTGTCAATTGAACCGACGTTTCCGTTACCGACAAAGTCCAGGTAGGCAAGGTCTCCGGGAATAGGATTACCACCTGCAACCGTTGGATACATGAAAAGTTCGTCAAAATCCTGGTAGAAACCAACGTCCACAATACCGGTGCCGGGTGTATACCATCCGATCCTTCTGGCAATATCAACCGGTTTGCCTTCAGCCTTAAGGTGGAAGGGTGTAAATTCAGATTCATCCCAGAAAACCACCCTGTTTTCAGACATGGAGACGTTTCCGTTGAAGAAAAGGAACAGTCCGTTATCAAACATGTAGTTTACACCAAGTTCAATTTCAATACCATGGCTCTTGGTCTCACCAATGTTACCCTGTATTGAGGGAACCCCTGCCCACGTTGGCACCCTCTGCCTTGTCTGAAGCATATCGGTACGCCTCTCGTCGAAAAGGTCAACATTTAAATTGATAAGGTTCTGGAAAAGTGAAAGCTCAAAACCCAGGTTCTGCATCCTTGCAGTTTCCCATGTTGCATTTGGCACGGGAACGGGACCTTCACCGATGAAACCGTAATAGTTCAGCGGGTATCCGAACCCTACGCTTCCACCAACATTTTGGTATTCTGAAACGTACAGCCACCTGGCGATACCGGCATCGCTACCGACACGGCCCCAGGAGTACCTAATCCTGAACTGGTCAACATAATCTTCAAGGGGAGCAAAGAATTCCTCGTTTGAAATTGTCCACCCACCAGCAAATGACGGGAAAGTACCAAAACGAAGCCCCGGGGCAAATTTCTCAGAACCCGTATGTGCAACACTTGCTTCAAGGAAATACCTCCTGTCGTAGTTATAAGTGGAACGTGCAACCCAACTCTCCTCATAGCTTGGGAAGTTGGCAATACCCCTTGACTCACGGCGGCTGAAAACACCTATTAAATTAAGATTGTGTACATCTTCAAAAGTACGGCGGAAGTTAACCCTTCCCTGGTAGTAATGGCTCCTGAACCCCTGGAAAATACCGTCATTTAGCATCTGAAGCTTTGGCTGGGGGGTGTTGAAGTCAACTGTTCCGTCCCTGTCAAACCTTGTCCACGATTCGGTCCGTGGATCCAGGAAATAACCGTAAAGGTTAGGGAGGTTAAAAGTCTGCCTGTAAAGGGCATCATTATTATATGAATATGTAGCGGCAGCTGAAAGTCCCTCCGTAATGAAGTCAAGCTGCTGCTCCAGTGTAACGTCCACGTTAGTCTGATTGCCCTTATGCCTCCAGAAACCCAATCCGCCTTCCCACAGCAGCCTGGCGGTGCTGGGAGAGTGGTTTGGATTCAGGAAAGGTCTTCTGCCGTCCTGGTTATATGGTGTCCTGTCGTCAGGATGTATCTGAACAGCCTCGGCAGGATAGAAAGGCATGCTGGTAACCGACTGGAACCATCTCTCCTGGGTAAAGGTATCTATGGGTTTATTGAATACTTTTATGTTACCGCCAAGGTTAATGGCGAGTTTTGTTGAATTGGTAAGATTGAAGTCCAGGTTGTTCCTGAAGTTATACCTCTCGTGCCAGTAATGTGCATTCCTGCTATCAAACTGATAAGGAAAGTCATTCCCTGTGTTAAAGACGTCGCCCTCACTGAGGAAACCTATAGAGACAAAGTACTGGACGAAATCTGTACCTCCCCTTGCGTTCAGGTTGTGCTGGTGGTCTATACCAGGGCTGAAGTAATAGTCCATCCAGTTAAAGTCAGGATACAGGTATGGAAGGTCCTGATTCTTGTAATGCTCAAGCTCCCAGTCGGGAGTAATCCTGTCCCACATCCCGTCGTTTCTAAGTGCTTCGTTACGGAGCTTCATGGTTTCATAAGCATTGAGATACTCCGGCAGCAATGTAGGTTCCTTAACAGACACACTTGATGAGTACTCAAACTGTACGGCTCCTGCACGGCCTCTCTTTGTATCCACGATTATAACACCGTTCGCTCCTTTTACACCGTATACGGCGGTTGCGGAAGCATCCTTTAGAACCGTAATGGAGTTGATCTCATTTGGGTCAAGGTTTGAAAAGCTCCTTTCGACCCCGTCAACGATAAGCAGGGGGGCATTGTTACCCATTGCCGATGTACCCCTTATCGTCATCTGGAGGCCTGCCTTTCCGTAATAACCGATTCCTTCCTCACCTGGTGAGGCATCTGGCATGATGATAGTAAGACCGGGTATGCGTCCCTGAAGTGTGTTCTCAACACTTCCTCCTGTCCTTACTGTCCTGAGCCGGTCACCCGATACCTGGGATATGGCTCCTACAACGGACGCCCTTTCCTGCACACCATAACCTACTACCACGACCTCATCCAGAACCCCTACCGCAAACTCCATCACGACATCGATCACCTCCTGGTCCTCTACGAGCCTTTCTTTGGTTTGCATACCAACAAAGGAGAACACAAGCACTTCTTCCGGACCGGCCTGAATTCTGTAAAAGCCGTCAATATCGGTGATCGTGCCCCTTGTTGTTCCCTTTATCTGTACTGTGACACCAGGAATAGTTTCACCTTCAGTATCGGTAACCACTCCCGTCACTTCCCTTTCCTGTGCAATTGTGAAATTTGCACAAAAACAGAGCAAGAATAAGATAATTGTTTTCTTCATGTTGTTTTTAATTTGATTGGCATAAGTCAATTGTGATGACATTCATTAAAACTTTCTCTTGAAAAACACATGCGATGATAGATAACAACGCATTTTTTTAGATTTACGGAATGTTGCATAGGCATTTCCATTTTGAGTTTTACAATTGGCTAATTTTTTGTCATTTAGATTGTTGGAGTATTATAAACACTTTTAAAATTAGTGTAGAAATAACACTTTTAAGCTGATGTTAAAATTAATAAAAATTTTTTGACTTTTTTATATCTTTTTAACTAATTTTTATTACAACCAACAGTTTAGTATTATTCTAAATAATACACAGGTGCCGAAAAGTCCACAACATCCTCAATGCTAAAACAGTATTAAACTAAAACAATATTAAGTTATATGCACCTGCCCTTAATATACCTCCCATTCATATACACCGCTTGAGAAATTCTCAGGCAATCTTACCTCCAGTTTAAGTGCACCGGTATAGACTTTATCAAATGTCACCCTGTTCACCTCTCCCTTGATAACTTTGTATTCGCTGGCATTATTTACAGGCAGCCACTCGTCACCTTCCCTGTATAGTATTCTCCAGCCAGCAGGAACACGGCATCCTCCTTCTGGACCATCATCAAACCAGAACACACCTGCCCCTGAAACCTCCTCAGGTTCTGAAAATTCATATATGATATATTCGGTCTGGTCAGTTCGCGGCCACCAGTGATAGTAACTTGCATCAACATCACCCTCGCTGCGCGGGAAGATCTGGTTGTTTACGGCTCCAAGCGATCCGGTTGGATGCGATGCAATGATATTGCTTGTGCTTGCAATGGTGGGCGCCGGACGCGGTCTCGCCGTTTCAATTGAAGTGGGCATCCACACCATCATTTCTCCCCTGCCCCTGTGCGCCCAGGCATAATAAGGAATGGCAGAGAATTGTTTACTGAATGTCTCAATGTCGCCATCCGTTGTCCTCCTGCTGCCCATAGCCTCGCCATCCAGCATAAAAACACCGCCAGGAAAATCATCCGCTCTGAAAACCGGATTGAGTTCAGAATTTTCACTGATGATCATGTCAAGCACGGTATTATCTTCTGTATCCGGCCACTCAGCGGCATATACAAGTGGTCCGCGCTGTATTGCAAGCTTGCCCTGGTTTGTGACAACGGCAGGGTTTGATTCAATAAAGTTTATATCCACAGGGATATCCATTGTTACCACATCTCCTGTTTCCCACTGCCTCTCTATTACCAGGTATCCCCTATCCAGTTCCAGTGGCAGCTGCTCGCCATTAACACTCACATTTACCGGATTGCTTGAGTAATTTACGAATGAATACAGGTCGCCCGGGACAACCTCTCCCCTGGCCCATCCCGGGATCCTTAAATAAAGGCTGAAAGTAACGGGTTCATCAGGAGATACATCTATTTGAACATCACCTTTCCAGGGCATACCGCTCTCCTGGGATATGGCTACACTGTTTCCAGCGATATCAAAAGCTGTTGCACTGCCCGCATAAAGGTTTATATAGACATCCCTTTCATTCTGTGCATAGATGTATCCTGGAACCGATGGAATAAAACGTGAAATGTTTGAAGGGCAGCATGCACAACCAAACCATTCGCTCCTCTGGTGCTGGCCATGGGACTCAAGAGGGTTGGGATAGAAAAACCGGTCACCCGTTAATGAAACCCCGGACAATACATTATTATATAAGGAGCGTTCCATAACATCAATATATTTTGCATCACCATGCAGGAGGAAAAGGCGGTGATTCCAGAAGACGTTGGCAATTCCGGCGCAGGTTTCGCAGTAGGCGGACATATTGGGCAGATCATAAGCAGGTCCAAAGCCTTCAATCGCACCCCGGGAACCAACCCCGCCTGTTATGTATAGTTTAGTACAGGTTACATCTTCCCACAACCGGTCAATTGCATCTATATATGCCCTGTCACCTGTCTGGGTGGCAACATCTGCCATTCCGGCATACATGTAGAGGGCCCTGACCGCATGGCCCACTGCCTCGGTCTGCTCAGTAACAGGTTTGTGCGCCTGGTCGTATGTGCGTGGTTCACCATGCCAGAAAGGGGGTTCTCCAATGTGATCGTGCCCCCTGGCATCAAGGAGGTATTTTGCCAGGTCAAGGTAATCCCTGTTTCCTGTAACCTGGAACAGTTTAACAAGCCCTATCTCAATTCCCTGATGCCCCGGATATGTTTCAAACTTTCCTGGGCCAATATCCTCAAGAATCAGATCGGCATTTTTGATAGCAATGTCCAGTAGTTCCCTTTTGCCCGTGTGGAGATAATGTGCAACGGCACCTTCATACAGGTGCCCCACATTATAAAGTTCACAGCTCATCACATGGGTTCTCTCCCACCTTTTGGAGCCGATCCATGGATGAGAATCGTCCCCGTGTATGGTACGGTATGTATAAAGGTAGCCGTCATCCTCCTGGGCATGGCCAATTATCCATACCAGTGAATCTATATAGGCCTCAAGTTCTGGGTCAGGAAAAAAATTGAGAGAATAACTCGCGCCCTCAATGATCTTGTATATATCTGAATCATCAAAAGGAGCATCCGACTGAAAATCACCCTCTGCAAGCCCCCCGGCGATCTCAAAATTGCGAATGCGGCCTGTAGATTCAGAATGTTGAAGTGCAACAGGTATGGTTACCTGGTGGTTTGTCCTAATGCGCTGGGTCCAGAAGTCATCCTTCAGCTCCACCTCTGTGAAACCTACCGGACGTATAGGATATTCTTCAGAACCGGTCTGTACCTCAGTTTTACAGGCAGAGAAAAAAATAAAATAAAACAAACCGATAAGCAAGGCTGATATACTGACCTGTCTTTTCATGATCTCGGTTTCAATTTTGCTTCAGACCGGGGAAACGCTCCTTCATTTCGGGCAAAAGCATTACTTCCTGCTCCGTGTATGTAGGGGCGTCAGTTTTTATCCTTCCGTTCTCAAACCAAATCGGATCTATTATTGTGGCCGGCTTCTCCCTTCCTTCAACATATCCGTGAAATGAAGTCCAGTACCTGCCATCAGGACCGGTAAAAACCTGGTTGTGTCCCACAGTTATATAAGGCGAAGCAGGGTCGGCAATTATCTCTCCCTCCCGGAACAGGTAATTGGTCCCATCTTCACTGAATGCACCAAACAGCGGGTTGTTCTCATATTTTGTCCAGGGGCCGTAAACATTGTCGGCTGTTGCATAACCCACGGCATAACCCCGTGTCCAGGATGAATAGAACATATAATATGTATCCTCATGGGTGATCACGAATGCCCCTTCGATTCCTCCCCCGTCCCAGGTTCCGGGCTCCTGGCTTATTAGCTTGACCGGATCCTCCTTCAGTACATAGTTGACAGTGTCCAGTTCGGCTACATATATATTATGTATGTCTGTCCAGCCATCATTAAAGAATGCGTAAACCTTGCCGTCCCTGTCTGTAAAAAGGGTCAGGTCATTGGACGGAAAAGGTGTAAGCGGTTCATCATGTGTCTTTACTGTATATGGTCCCTCTATATGGTCTGCAACAGCCAGCCCGCAGGCATGGTGATGATACATATCTGGTTCATAATAATGACCGCCACCACTGTTCTGACAGTTAAATGTCAGGAAATAACGGTTGTTTATCCTGTGCAGTTCCGGGGCCCAGAAACGGTCCTTGTACCAAACATCGTCGGGAAGTGCATGTGCATCAATAAGAAGGTCGACATACTCCCAGTTCAGAAGATCAGGTGACCTGTAAAGCTTTACCCCTGGGCTCTGACCCTCCCAGAACGGGGCAGATGTTCCAACAGCATAAAATGTACTGTCGCCCCATATAACATGTGTGTCCCTGAATTCCAGCTGATCAATAGGGTTCTGGTATGTAAACCTGTAGTCCGGGTCAACCTGCCCGCATGAACTCATAAACAAAAAAAGCACACCTGTTAGCAGGAAAAGATTCAAAGATTGTTTTTTCATAATTAATAATATTTGGTTTTTACTCAGAAGCAACCCTGTTCCAGTCAGGTACATCCTTGTTCAAAAGGTGCCTTACGAAAAAATCCCTTTTGCGCCTCTCCCCGTACTGGCCACCGGAGCCATGTCCGACACCGGGGAACATAAGGAACTCAAATTCTTTCCCTGCCTTTATCAGGGCATCCACCACCTGGTATGTCGAGGCCGGATCCACATTGGTGTCCATCTCACCCACGGTAAGAAGAAGGTTACCCTCAAGCTTGTGTGCATTCACAACATTTGAAGACTCTTCATAATGTGGCCCTATCGGATAGCC
>PWNY01000019.1 GCA_003557805.1 Bacteroidales bacterium
ATTGAGTCGGATGAAATTGCCGCTACAATGAACGATATACCTCCTTCAATAAAGGATCTGGTAAAAGGGGGAGGTTCACTTACCGCATTGCCATTGGTTGAGACACAGTCAGGCGATGTCTCTGCCTATATACCGACAAATGTGATCTCAATAACTGACGGGCAGATATTCCTTGAGTCCTCACTTTTTAATTCGGGTGTAAGACCCGCTATAAATGTTGGTGTTTCGGTGAGCAGGGTAGGCGGGAACGCCCAGATGACCGCCATGAAAAAGGTGGCCGGAAGCCTGAAGATCGACCAGGCGCATTACCGGGAGCTGGAAGCATTTGCCAAGTTCGGTTCAGACCTGGATCCTGCAACAAAGGCAGTACTTGAAAAGGGATCCCGGAACATGGAAATTCTAAAGCAGCCACAGTACAAGCCTGTTCCGGTTGAAGAGCAGGTGGCAATACTGTATTGCGGCACAAAGGGGCTGTTGATGGATATCCCAGTCAATAAGATAAAAGAGTTTGAGAAGGAGTTTATATCAGAACTCAGGCTGTCACACCCCGAAGCACTTGAGGATGTTAAGTCTGGGAAGTGGGATAGAGGTATAATGGAAAGCTTTAGGAAAGTAGCTGCAGAGGTAAAGACAAAAGTATGCCAAGCCTGAAGGAAATAAGGACCAGGATCGAGACGGTAAGATCTACAAGGAAGATCACCAGTGCAATGAAGATGGTGGCCGCTTCCCGGCTGCGCAGGGTACAGAACAATATTATCCACTTAAGGTATTATTCATCACTGCTGAAACAGATACTTGAGGAGGTTACCGGTCAGCTTCCGATTACAAGGCAGGGGGTGTTTCTAAGGGAAAGGCCGGACATAAGGGATGTGCTAATTGTCAGCATTGGGTCCAACAAGGGTCTGTGCGGCACATACAACGCCCTTGTGATAAAACATACCCTGAAGGAGATTGAAAGGCTGAGAGAGGAAGGGGCAAGGGTCAGGCTGTTTCCAGTTGGTGAGAGAATTGAAAAGTTTTTCGCCGGAAGGGAATTTGATATTGCCGGCAGCGACCATGATATTATCGACAGGTTTACATTCGGGCCTGCAGCCGGTTTTGCCAGTATGTTAATGGAGCTGTTCCTTAAGGAAAATGCCGGCCGGATACTCATAGTCTATAATAAGTTCGAGAACGCAGTGGTTCACAGGCTTACAACAGAACAGTTGATTCCAGTGCCTGTTGAGGATCTTGTAAAGGAGGAGGCAGGTGAAGTGGGGGAACCCTATGAAGACCCCGTAATACTTGAGCCTACAGCCGGTGAGGTTGCTGAGGCAATGTGCAAAAAGTATATATCATACAATGTTTTCCGCATTTTGATGGATGCATCGGCCTCTGAGCATGGCAGCAGGATGACCGCAATGCACAATGCTACCGATAATGCCGACGAGATGTTAAAGTCACTGATCCTTAATTATAATAAAGCCAGGCAGGCATCGGTTACCAGGGAACTTATGGACATAATAGGCGGTGGTGAGGGCAGGGGTGCACTGTAAGCTTACTCTTTTTTTTCTCTCTTCTCACCGATTAGTTGTGCAGCAATACTTACGGCAATCTCTGCAGGAGTTTGCGCGCCAATATTGATACCTATGGGGGATTTTACCTTGTGCAGCACTGTTTCAGATATCCCAGATTTTTTAAGGTTTGAGAATATCTTTTCCACCTTTCTGCTGCTGCCTATCATGCCAAGGTAACTGAGCGGGAGGTTTATAAGCCTTTCCAGGATAAGCTGGTCTTTTTCGTGTGAATTGGTCATTATTACCACAAAGGAGTTCCCTGGGTGGGTTATTTCATGTTCGGCAACCTGGTAATCAATTATTTTCTTTATGTGCGCATAAGTGTTCCCTGTAAATGTATGCAGCTCCCTCCGGTCATCAAGGATTATTACTTTGAAATCAAGCATGCGGGCCAGCTGGCTAAGGGGTATGCTGATATGTCCTCCGCCGAAAATATAGAGTTCAGGCCGGGGAAGGATCACCTCATAATAGCTCCAGCTGCCTGCACTCTCTGACAGGCCCTGCACCTGCCCTTCAGGCAGGGAGGCTTTAAACTCAATGCCATCAGGCGAGATTCTGACGACAAGCTTTTCACCGCCTTCAACCCTTTCGGCAATACTTTCAAGCTGGGAGGCTTTGTCAGGGGGAATGGGTACCAGTATATTTGTTTGTTCACCGGCACATATCAGACCGGATGCATCTGTACCTGCTCTTTCTGAATGCACCTGTTTTTTCAAAACACATTTTGTTTGCCCCTTTTTTAACAAATCAACCGCCAAGCCGGCCATATTGTGTTCCATTATACCACCACCAATCGAACCAGCTGTCCTGCCACCGGCAGTAACTGCCATTTTAAAACCTTTACGGCCTGGACTGCTGCCGGTTGTACTTCCGGTTATAACAAGCATAACAGCCTCCTTGGTCCTTAGTGCCCTGCTGGCGAAGCTCCAGACATTGGTCATTTTTAAAAAGTTTTGGTTGTAAATGTAAATATATACAATCCCTTTCTTTCGGCCCGGGCTTTTCTATTAATTGACCACTTAAGGCTTAAACTGGGATTTTTAATACTTGGATTTTGCTAAAAAACCATATCTTTAGGGCTATGGTGAAATTACTTGATATGGACAATACAGGCAAGATCAGGGAACTGTCAGAGAAATACAGGGAATATACAGCCGGGAACCTTTCCAGGCTTATCAGGATAAAGTCGCTGAGCATGCAGGAGGCAGATGTTCAGAAGGAACTTATTAAACAGATGCATGAGGCCGGTTTTGATCATGTTCGGATGGACGGCCTTGGGAATGTTATCGGCCAGATAGGTAATGGAAGCCGTATACTCGCCTTTGATGCTCATATGGATACGGTTGACCTCGGGAACATTGAAGACTGGGACTTTGATCCGCTTTCGGGCGAAATTGTTGACGGCCATGTACTTGGCAGGGGCAGTGTTGACCAGAAGGGCGGGGCTGCATCATTTGTCACTGCAGGCCGTATCCTGAAAGAAATAGGCTTTGACCGGGACCTTAGCCTGCTGTTCGTGGGTAGCGTAATGGAAGAGGATTGTGACGGACTGTGCTGGAAATACCTTGTTGAAAAGGAGGGTTTAAATCCCGATGCGGTTGTAATTACCGAACCCACAAACCTTAATATCTACAGGGGGCAGAGAGGAAGAATGGAAATAGAGATGGAGTTCTTTGGCCGTTCCTGTCACGGGTCTGCACCTGAAAGAGGTGTAAATGCCATATATATGGCTGCAGAAGCTGCACTTGAAATAGAAAGGCTTAATGAAAGGCTGGAATCAGACGACTTTTTGGGAAAAGGTTCGGTAACTGTATCACAGTTTGTATCGAGAAGCCCATCATTGTGTGCAGTTGCGGATTATGCCCGTTTGCACCTTGACCGCAGGCTCACATGGGGTGAGACCAGGGAGGGCGCAGTAAGGCAAATTGAGGATATTGTCAAGGATGGCGGGGCAGGAGTAAAGGTGCTGGATTATGAGGGGATTTCATTTACGGGGAACAGCTATGGTATGGAAAAGTATTTTCCAGGCTGGAAGCTCCCTGAAGATCATGAAGCGATAAAGCTCGCAACCGGTGTATACAGGGAGCTGTTTGAGGGAGAACCAAATATAGGTAAATGGACCTTCTCCACAAACGGGGTGAGCATTAACGGCCTCTACGGGATCCCGGTAATAGGGTTTGGCCCCGGCAATGAGGTCCTTGCCCATGCCCCCAATGAAAAGTTACCTGTCGATCACCTTGTTAAGGCTTCGGCCCTTTATGCAGCGCTTGCCTGCAGCTTCTGAGTAAACAGTATTATTCAAATACTCAAATTAATTTTAATATGTTAGAAGAGCTGTTTAAAAAGGCAGGGAGATTTCAGGGGTCAAGCAATGGTCTTTTTGGCAAGGATTTTCTGCTTACCT
This sequence comes from Bacteroidales bacterium, assembly GCA_003557805.1. Lineage (GTDB taxonomy): Bacteria > Bacteroidota > Bacteroidia > Bacteroidales > UBA7960 > PUPG01. The sequence continues at coordinate 3,961 of PWNY01000019.1, forward strand.
GGGAAAAGGAACGTGCGGACCTGCAGTTAGTGCTTGCAGTTGCAGATATCCTGATGCAGATGCGCAGCAAGGGAGTGTCTCCCCGTGTGTTTGACACCGGGCTGGCTGTTTCAAACTTCCGGGACAAATCGACAAGGACAAGGTTTTCCTTTGCTTCGGCCGCTAACCTCCTGGGGCTCACAGTTCAGGACCTGGATGAGGAGAAATCCCAGTTGTCGCACGGTGAAACCACCAGGGAAACAGCAGTTATGATATCCTTTCTTGCCGATTTTATCGGTATCCGTGACGATATATACCTGGGTGAAGGTAACCGGTATATGAGGGAAGTTGCATCTGCATTGAATGAAAGCCACAGCGCCGGAATACTTCCGCAGCGTCCCGGGATAATAAACCTTCAGTGCGATATGGATCATCCGACACAATCAATGGCTGACCTGATGCATCTCCAGAAGGAGTTCG
>PWNY01000208.1 GCA_003557805.1 Bacteroidales bacterium
GGCCTCCTGTGTGGCTTCCTCAACTGCCCGGAACAGGTCATTCATCCCCGCGTTTGAAACAAGGCCGGGAATATCCTCAACAAGGCCAGCGCCCCGGTGGGGTATTGTATATGCGGTTGAAAAAGCGATAGCAAAGTCGCCTGAAGAGTTGGACATAAAGGATGTGGTACGGGCCATGCCCGAGAAGGATCTCTTTGCCATCCTTTCGAGGTTCCTGGCGCATAGTGGTGCATCCGTAGCTATCACTATCATTGCCGAACCGTCCTCTTCCCTCCTCAGCCCTTCTTCCTGCCCGGTATAGGGTATACCGTTAATGTACAGCTCCCTCCCGAAATTTGACTGCACCAGAACCCCGACAGTATATTCACTGCCACCTATTGGAGGAGTTAGCCTGGATGCGGTGCCTATGCCGGATTTATAACCAAAGCTTATAGTCCCGGTCCCTGCACCAACATTCCCTTCTTCAACAAGCCCTGAAGAAGCATTCTCAATAGCGGCCGCCACATCACCTGCCCTTATGTGCTGACCTCTTATATCGTTGAGGTATCCGTCATTGGTCTCACCGACAAGGGCATTAACAGAGCGTACCTGCTCCATGCCATCCAGTGAAAGCATGTATGAAACCACTGCGTCGACAGCCGTTCCCACATTAAGGGTATTGGTAAGCACCACAGGGGTCTCTATGTTCCCGAGCTCCTCTACCTGAAGGGAACCTGCCATCTTACCGAAGCTGTTAAAACAGTATACCGCCCCCGGTACCTTGTCAAGGAAGAGGTTCCCGCTGTGTGGGATTATGGCTGTAATACCCGTTCGTACACCACCACCCTCTATCCGGGTGGTGTGCCCTACCAGCACGCCTTCAACGTCGGTAATCATATTAAGCGGACCGGTGCCAAGCCGTCCGACATAGAGGCCGTTGTCCCTGGCCCTGCCGGCAGGCCTCTCCTGCCCCGCAACGGTTAATTCTGCAATGCACAAAAGCGCTGTCAGTAAAAATCTCATTTTTAACAGGTTTGTTAGTTGATCAAATTTCCCCTTCCCCTGTACGGTACTCCATATCCTCATCCCCTATAAAGGGCCTGTCCCACTCATGTCCGATCTCCCTTTCCATATCAAGCGGGTAAAGGTACTGCCCGCCGTTTATGAAGTTGATGCGGGTAATATCCGCTGGCCCCCAGCCCGGGACCTCTATCTTTACAATTGTACCCGGGTACTGCTCCCCTGCTATTCCGGTCTCATAATAGCCCCTGAAAAAGTGCACCCTGGTCTTGTGAACCACAATATCCAGAGAGTCAAAGTCAATGCCGACTCTCCGGTGCCACTCAGGGGTGGTCACCTGCATCAGCGCAGGTGTTATCACTATACGGTTGTTATCCCCGAAAAGCAGTACCACATACTGATTGTCAATGAACTCGACAAGGGCGTTATCAAGCACTACGGGATCCCCGGAATACCTGTCAGTATTCCCTCCTGCCTCAATGGGGCCAGTGTGTTCGCCAGCGGTGAGTTCCCTCTGGTGCAACAGCCCGAACAACACAGGGTCTGTAAGGGTACCCACGGCAAAGTTGGAGGCACCCTGTCTTATGAGTTCATTGGTGATCCAGGTGGCCCCGCCGGTTCTGTCGCAGCCATCGGCGATCACAACCGGAACTGCATTGTCTGCAACCGCCCTCAGTGCCTGTTTTACACCCTCCTGAACATCAAAGATCTCCTTGAACACAAAATCCTCGCGGTGGTCCCAGAAAAAAAGGTTCATATCATCTGCTATCCTTTCGGCCAGCTCCCGGTCACCATTGGTTACCACATATATGGATGCACCGTTGTCGGGTACATCGGCGTATGCAAACCCGAAATTCACCGACACATATACGTCTTTCTCACGGTTCTCCCATCTCCTGGCCCTTTCCATAATCTCCCTTGCGGGGTACCTGACGGTTCCCTGGAAAAAGCTGGGTGTAATGACGCCCGGTTTTCGCACGGCCACCACCGGGTCATAGGTTCCCTGCAGTGTCTTCATCATCACGTCGGCTGCCCTCTGGCCCATGAGTGCCGCATCATAGTGTGGGAAGCGCTTTACTGAGAAAACAGCATCGGCAGCATCATCTCCGACAAGCATGGCATCCACACATGCATGCAGGTCAAGGCTCACCGTAATTACCACATCCGGCCCCAGTATGCTGCGCACCATCCTTGCCAGCTCCGCCTCAGGGCGGGCGATTCCCCTGACAGCCATCGAACCGTGAAGTGCCAGGTGAATACCGTCAAACGGGCCCTTTTCAACAAGGTCCTCCCTCATGAGCCCTGTAAAGTACTCCCATACCTCAGGCGAGTTCCAGCTGCGGGAAGTGCCTCCAACCGGCATGCCTGCAGGCGAGGTGATACCGACCAGCTCAACCCCTCCGTAAGCCTGCATCCTGTGTTCAAAACCATCTATGTATCCATATCCGCTGCCCCCTCCCAGAATACTGTCGGTAGGGGGTCCTGTTGCCAGCCAGTCTTCCAGGCCTGCAGGTGACGGGCAATATGTGCAGGTCTCATGCACAAAGGAGAGCACGGCGATACGGAAACTCTGCCGGCGAAGTGGTATGTCCCTTTCGGCCACCGCCTGCCCGGCAGCAATTAAAGATGAAAAAATAAGAAGCACGGCAAGGATAACAGGGTGGATAATTGACCGCATAGCCGGAAATGTTTTTAAGATTCAATAACTTTACAACAAATATATGCATTTCATGCATGCATTACCGGGCCATTGTAATTTATAATCAATTTATTATACATATTATGAAACATTTGTTTACCGGGATTATCCTGCTGCTGTTTGCCCTGCCTGCAAATGCATCGCAGGAGCAGGTTGGGAAAATTGACAGCCTTCTGCTTCTGTACCATGAGCAGAACAACTTTTACGGAAGCGTACTTATCGCAAAGCAAGGCGAGATACTCTACAGCAGGGGATTCGGCTATGCCAGTATAGAACATGGTGTTCCAAACTCAGAGGATACAAAGTACAGGATTGCATCCAACTCCAAGCAGTTCACCGCAATGCTGGTGCTGCAGAAGGTGGCCGAAGGAAAGATGGACCTTGATGCAAACATAAGGGAGTATATCCCCGCCTACCCTGCCCCCCAGGGGGATGTCATCAAAATACACCACCTGCTTTCCCACACATCGGGTATGCCCCATTATGCCGGCATCCCTGACTTTTTCAGCCTTTACGGCAGGAAGCAGTTCGAACATAAGGAGTTCGTGGCGCTCTTCAGCGGCCTGGAGCTTCTGTCTGAACCCGGCACGCAATACAGTTACAGCAGTTTCGGGTACTACCTGCTTGGGTATATACTCGAGCTAGTCTCTGGCATGAGCTACCCGGATCTTCTCGAAAAAAGGATCCTTGCACCCCTTGGAATGGAAGATACCGGGGTGGAGGACCACAGGAGCATCCTTAAAAACAGCGCCTTTGGATATAACATGATACTGGACGGATTCGAAAGGGCTGAATTCAGGGATCTGTCAACAGCACTGGCCACCGGCGACATGTACTCCACACCCCTTGACATGCTCAAATGGGACGCTGCACTCAGGAACTTCGACCTGCTGGAAGAGGAGATGCAGGACCTTTTGTTCCGCCCAAACTTAGACGGCTATGGATATGGCTGGACAATGGGTTACATGGAAATGGGGGAAAACGACAGTGTATACTACCAGCAACACACAGGGGGCACAAACGGGTTTACCACCATTGGCACCAGGCTGCCCGGTGACGGTTATTACATTCTTGTTTTCTGCAATACAAGGCCGGCAGAGATCAGGGAGGTTGAGGGTAACATCATCAGGATACTATACGGGCATGAGCCGGAGTTCAGGTTGTCGTTGCCGGTTGTTGCAGGAAGGATATTAAAGGAAGAGGGCATTAAGGCGTTGATGGAGTTTGTTTCCGGCCAGGCTTCAGATCCCGGGTACGATCTCAGACCGGGAGATATCCGCACAACAGGCAACAACCTGACATACCTGGGCATGCATGAAGAGGCAATAGCCCTGTTCAGGCACGCTACATCACTTTTCCCGGAAGAGGCAGGTATCAAAGTGCTGCTGGGTGATGCTTATCTGGCCGCGGGAAAAAGGGAAAAGGCGATCAGGTCATATGCCAGGGCCCTGCTGCTTGATCCCGGGCAGGAAAGTGCAATAGAACGGTTAAGGGAGTTATGATAATTTTATGGTATTAGCGGGCAAAAAACAGAAGATCCATGAAACAGGAAAAGGAGAGGAAGTTCCTGGTTAAAAGCAGTGAATATAAAAAGCACTCAACAGGGCATAGCAGGATCGTTCAGGGATATATATCAACCGACCCCGGAAGGACCGTCAGGATAAGGATAATGGATAACAGGGGGTTTATAACTATA
>PWNY01000265.1 GCA_003557805.1 Bacteroidales bacterium
CACGGTTGCGCCGAAGAAAATGCCGACGATCCTGTGTTATTGTCCGAATGATATCGTCAACAAGAGTTTTTCTGCGTCGCCCGAGTACGGAAGAATCACTTTTTTCGGGAATCATAAACATGTGACGTACTTGAACAATATATTGTATGACGACATCGATGACCATGCCCGTTGTTATCATGAACACTATGAGACAACGCGGCTGGAGAACAACAAAAACTACAAGAAGAGAAAGTGGAGTGATTTGACGGCTTGGGAAATCTATTCGAACCGGACCTTGGTCGACAACGTCAAGACTAAACTCAAATTGCTTTCTCTTACCGAAGATGAAGTCTATGCATTCGACAAGGCATCATTTAAGCAAAGCATCGGCAAAACACGTTTGGAAGCACTTTGCATGCTTGAAAAGCAGCGATGGAACGCGGTTCACTGGGTCAACGGATGGAAAACCATGTCTTTAGAAGAAGCCAAAGAGCGACGTGAGGCTGGGGAAGAAGAGCCCACCAAGGACCTCAACACCTTGAAACATGTCTGTCTTGTCGAGTTTGAAAAACTAGATGAACTTGAAAAAGAATTCCAAAAACCTTATCATAAAAACAACGAAAACAATATCATTCAAATACCAGAAGTGCTACGTAGGTTGCGCAAAGAAAAGCGGGTTACTTAGATTTGGGAACCCGCTTTTTCGATGTGTATGAGTCGTTTTCACGTCGCCTCGAAGAGGCGAACCATCTTTTTGACATCGTCATCGTAAGGCTGTCGCTTAAAAGAGGTTGAATGGCTTGCTTCATATGTCAGCCATTCAACCCGCGCTTCATGCTTCATCGGACATGATCAAGATCGACCCGCCGCTTTTAAACATGAGCATCATACTTACTGTCATCATAGTCATCATCATCGCGTAAAGCGTTCCAAACGTACATGATCGCATCAACACAATTTTGACTCGGCTCATCATGACTGTCCATGACCCATCCATGCGCTCGCACTCTTGCAATCATTGTCTCATCACGCATGTTCAAAAGGTCTTCATCAGGATACGCTTTGTGGAGTTTCATCGCTATCTCAGGGTAATCATCCCAAGTCAGTCGCTTCTTTTTCATAGAGTGCCTCCTTTGTCTTGATAAAGACGATACATGTAAAACGCACAACGAGTAGCGGAACGATGCTAGGCATGTCCAGACGTGATTGCCACTTTGTCTTACACTGAAAATGGATACGCTTATTATAGTTTAAGGTTGCCATGAAAACAAGTTCATGTGACGCCTATAGGACCAAGATGATCTATGGATGCATGCTTTGAATCCTTTCATCAAACCCGACTTTTTCATCATCATGGGGGGATTGTGTTTTTGATGACCATGATTGGATTTGACCGGACCACAGGCGGCGTCATCAAGGAGATAAGGATATGAGCCAAAAAGAAAAGAGTATCAAGATATTCATATCGTCCACGTTCAAGGATATGCATAGTGAACGCGATCATTTGGTCAAGTACGTTTTTCCTGAACTCAAAAGACGCGGGCTTGAGAACGGTTTGCATATACAGGAAATCGACTTGCGTTGGGGCGTTACCGAAGCAGAAGTTGAAGCGGGTAAAGCACTCGAGATTTGCCTCGATGAAATCGATGAGTCGCGCCCCTATTTCATCGGGTTTATCGGGGCGCGTTACGGTTGGATTCCTGAAGCATACGAAACTTCGGGCCATGAAAAATACGATTGGCTCATGTCAACGTTACCCGGGTACTCCATCACGGCGCTGGAAATACTCCATGGTGTACTCAATCAATCACCGGGGACGACGCAAGCCTTTTTCTTCTTTCGAGAGGGGTCGTTCATGGATGCGGTACCGAAGGCGTATCACGCGATGCTGACGGAAGAAGATGAAACACTCAAGCAAAAAATCACAGCCTTGAAAGCCGACATCGCGGCACGATCAGAAGACATTGACATCAACACGTACGCGTGTGATTTCAAGGGAATCTATTTAAACTTACAACAAGTGTCCTCTGTCTTGAAGACACATTTGAGCGCTGACGAGTACCGTGAACTGTGTGCGTTGCTCGATGAAGACAACATCCTAAACCGAGAAGCCTATGAATCGCTCAATGCCGACCAGAGGTCGGCTGTTCAGGCGCTAGGGCAAGTCTATGTGTCGAACTTGGACGCCCTTGCCGAAGACTTGTTGACAAAACTGTGGGACGCGATCGTAGCGACGCACGGTGTCCGCGAGAAGACGGATGATCCGCTTGATGATGAACAAAAGGTTCACCGGATTTTCGCACTCGAGCGGACGCATGGATTCATCGATCGGCGGCATGATTACCAACCGCTAATCGATGTCCTCGACACGCCTGGGACGAAAGCGTTGTGCTTGTCCGGACCATCGGGTTCCGGGAAAAGCGCCGTGATGGCCAAAGTGTATCTCGATGCTGAACCGCGTCATCGCGTTTTGGCGCTCTTTTGCGGTCTGACCGGGGTAACGCAGACCATCAAAGGTGTCATCGATTATTGGAACCGGCAGCTGTCGACGGTTCTTGACATACACGTGGAACCGGAAAGCGACGAACCGTATAAGCGGTCTTTAGAGCGGTTTCATGCCTTGTTGGAGCAACTGCCTGAAGATGCGACCTGGCTGTTCATGCTCGATGGCCTGGACCAATTGCACGACGTCGACAATCCGCAGTATTTGACGTTCATACCCGAGTCCTTGCCACCGCATGTCAAAATGATCGTCTCCGCGACACCCGGTACAGCGGTTGAGCAAGCACGGCGAACGGGTCTTCAAATCGTTGAACTGCCTCAACTCGACAAAACCGCCTCGGCAAAAATCCTCACCGAAGGCCTCAAGCCCTATCGCAAAGTGCTCACCGCTACTCAACAAGAAAGCATCCTACAAAAGAAAGAGGCCGTGTATCCCCTTTACTTGAAAGTCGCTCAAGAGATTTTGCGGACATTTCCCCGTTTTGAAGAACTCGACACGTTGATTGAAAACTTGCCTGAGACGACCGAAGGGCTGTTCAGCTATGTCATCGAGCAACTAAGACTCGATTACCCGACAGCGTTGGTTGAAACGGCCTGCGGCCTCATTGAGACAGCGCATCAAGGCATCATCGAAAGTGAAATCATCGACATCATCAACACGACACGAAAGACGCCGCTGCCGATGATGCATTGGTCGAGGTTTTATCGGTCGATTGCCGCATATTTGACCAACCTCGGCATGGAGAAGGATGGTCACATCCGCCCTTTCCATACGCAATTCGCCCAGGCGATTCGCGTCAAGTTGCTCAGCGGGAAAGACGATGTCGTGAAATACAACCGGTTGCTTGCGACGTATGCACGCAACCACATCAACTTCAAAAAACCGTTCTTAACCCATACCATCAAACATGTCGGCTATTATCTATACCGTGCCGAAGAGGATGAAACACTGATACAGTTGTTGATTCGAATCGCCTCATCCAAGACCTTGTCGAAAGCATACAAAGCCATCTTTCACACGTTGTTTGATGGCGTTATCATGGCACAACAAGGCGACACCGAACCGAGACTTCTTTCGATCATCGAGGCGGTATTGCGCGATGAAGACAGTCTGGAAAATATGGCGATCATCCTTGTTGTCTGGTTGAAATCTTCGGAGTACTTGAATAGTGGTTATCACGTTTCAAAGCTATTGGTCACCGCGCTGAAAGATTTTGATGAAACACAAGAAAACCGCATCTTGCGACATAGCGCCGTAAGGATGTATGTCGACAACTTGTATTTTCAAAACCGCATAGAGGAAACGCTTGAGCAAGCCAAGCGGTTGAGACACTACGCCATGGAATTGTTTAAAGAAACCAAGCAAGCGACGTTTTATAACGATATCATGCATGCGTTGTATATCCAGGCACAATGCTGTCAAGACGTAGACAACAATGAAGACGCCAAAGAACTGTACGAGCAAGCGGCTCGAGTCGGTCAACATTGTGGCGATCACAACTTGTATTTTTCTGATATAGCGGACACATACTTTCACGTGGCGACACGCTATTGTCAACTGCTCGGCCGCATGGGTCAAACCGATAAGGCGTTGTCTTTTTTGACTGAAACCATTCACGACATGGAAGCTTATCTTGTCAAAGATCCCAACAAGCGTCGTGTGCATGCCATCAAAGGGACGCTCAATCGAGCGCTTCGGATTCGTACGACGCTACAAGGGAAAACGGGTGACCCGTTTGATGAAGTCGCCCGTTATCAAGCATCCTATCAGCGTCAAATCAAGTTGGCGACCGATGTCCCGACCGATACGATGGCTCGCTATCAAGTCTGTTTTAGTGCGCATCGATTGCTCGAGGCGTTGCTCGAGGCGGGCAGGAGCGATGAAATGGTGCCCGTATTAGACC
>PWNY01000140.1 GCA_003557805.1 Bacteroidales bacterium
GATGATGAGAACCGCCTGGCGCTGGGAACAGAACCTGGCAACAGGCATCCTGGAGAGTGCCGGAAAGTAGTAAACCTGAAAAACATATGGCTGTCATGAAAAAGATACTTGTAACCGGGGGTGCCGGATTTATCGGGTCACACCTGGTAAGGTTGCTGGTCAACAAATATCCCGGCTCACTCATTGTTAACTTTGACAAGCTTACCTACGCGGGCAACCTTTTAAACCTCAGGGATGTTGAAGAAAAACCAAACTACCTCTTCATAAAAGGTGACATAACTGACGAAAAGGAGGTTTTCAGGGTATTTAAAGAACATGAAATTGATACCGTGGTACATCTGGCAGCTGAGTCACATGTTGACCGCTCCATTGCCAATCCAATGGAGTTTGTTCACACAAATGTAACCGGCACGGTCAACCTGCTTAATGCTTCCAGGCACCAATGGAAGGATAGCTATGAAGGCAGGCGCTTCTACCATATCAGCACCGATGAGGTGTATGGATCACTTGGAGATAGCGGGCTTTTTACAGAAAAGACCCCTTATGACCCCAGGAGTCCCTATTCAGCATCAAAGGCCTCAAGCGATCATTTTGTAAGGGCATATTTCCATACATACGGCTTGCCGGTTGTGCTGTCAAACTGCTCAAACAACTACGGGCCAAACCAGTTCCCTGAAAAGCTGATACCCCTGTTTATAAACAATATAATCAGCAAAAAGCCACTTCCCATCTACGGCAGGGGTGAGAACGTCAGGGACTGGCTCTACGTTATTGATCATGCAAGGGCCATTGACATGATACTCAGGGAAGGAAAACCCGGTGAAACCTACAACATAGGCGGGCAGAACTAATGGAAGAACATCGACCTGGTACGCCTTCTGTGTAAAATAATGGACAAAAAGCTCGGACGTCCCGCCGGCACATCTGAATCACTTATCACTTTCGTAAAGGACAGGGCCGGTCATGACCTGAGGTATGCAATCGACGCCGGCAAGGTCAGGAACGAGATCGGATGGGAGCCATCACTGAGTTTCAGCGAAGGCCTGGAAAAGACCGTAGACTGGTACCTGGCAAACGAAGAGTGGCTCCGGAATGTAACCTCAGGTGATTACCTGGACTATTACCGCAAACAGTACGAAGAGAGATAGCAGCTCACCCCCGGATCACCAGGTAGACGATATAGCCTGCATAAGAGAGCAAAAAGACAATCCCGTGCAGGCGCCCAAGGGTCCTGCTTTTTGAAATCATAAGCATCAGCCAGAGCACGACCGTTGCGGCAAAACCAATAATGATATCAAAGTTCAGCAGATGGTTGAAGGGAAGCGGCTTAATTACCGCGCTGGTTCCGAGTACGAAAAAGATGTTGAAAATATTGGATCCCAAAACGTTCCCGATAACAATATCTGCATTCCTTTTCAGGGCCGCTGCCACACATGTCGCCAGCTCGGGAAGGCTGGTACCCACGGCCACTACCGTAAGGCTGATAAGTGCCTCGCTCATGCCGAAAAAAGAGGCAATATCTACAGCTCCCTGTACTATCCACCGGCCTCCTGCAACAAGGGCGGCAATACCCCCTGCAATCATTACCACCGATAACCATAATGGATACTCCCTGATTACCCCCGCACCTCCCCTGTTCTTGTTTTTGGAAATCCCGTAAGCATACACCATGAAAAGGGCAAAAAAGAGCACCAGGACTATTCCGTCACTGCGGTATATCATTGAACGCCTAATGCCATCAAGCAGTACATCATTCGCAAGCACCCCTATTACCAGTGCCCCAAGCAGGGCAAACGGCACCTCTTTCCACAGGGTGTTTTTGTTTACAGCCAGCGGGAAAATCACCGCTGAAACCCCCAGTATCAGAAGTATATTGGATATGTTGCTGCCAAGCACATTGCCAAGTGCAACATCAGCGGTGCCCCTGAAACTTGCCACAAGGTTCACCACCAGTTCAGGTGCAGATGTACCCAGGGCGACAATGGTCATCCCAATCACTATATGAGAGATGCCATACCTGCGGGCAACTGATGATGCCCCGTCCACCAGCCAGTTTGCACCATATATCAGCAGTGCGAACCCGGCAATGAATAAAACATATGTAAGCATATCCTGCCTGTTGGCGTTAAAGTGAATGGGTCACAAGCAAAGCTGCGGTCAGGGGCAGATCAGACCTCTGCACTTACCGCCTCCGTGTCACGGCTCAGTTTCTTTACCAGTCCCTGCAATACCTTGCCGGGGCCCACCTCTATGAATGTACCGGCACCATCGGCGATCATGTTCTGCATGATCTGCGTCCACTTTACCGGTGATGTCAGTTGTGCTATAAGGTTTTTGCGCACCTGCACCGGATCTGTTACCGGCAGGGCATCAACATTCTGGTATACCGGGCAGACCGGGGTGTTCATGGCAGCCTGGTTTATGGCTTCGGCCAGTTCCACCCTGGCCGGCTCCATAAGCGGTGAGTGAAATGCTCCGCCCACCTTAAGTGGCATGGCGCGTTTGGCACCTGCCTCCTTTAGCTTTTCACATGCAATATCTATCCCCTGCTCGCTCCCGGATATGACAACCTGCCCGGGGGTGTTGTAGTTTGCGGGGACTACCACCTCGTAAATCCCGCCAAGGACTGCCTCAACAACATCATCGTCCAGGCCAATGATAGCTGCCATGGTCGAGGGCTCTTTCTCACAGGCTTTCTGCATTGCCTGTGCCCGCTTTGAAACAAGCACCAGGCCGTCCTCAAAGGTGAGTGCCCTGGCTGCAACCAGTGCGGAGAACTCACCGAGTGAGTGGCCGGCCACCATATCGGGCCTGAAGTTGTCACCCATGCAGTGTGCAAGAATAACCGAATGCAAAAATATTGCAGGCTGTGTAACCTTGGTCTGCCTTAAGTCTTCGTCTGTTCCTGAAAACATAAGGTCAGTTATCCTGAATCCTAAAATCTCATTCGCCTTTTCAAACATGTCCCTTGCCCCTGGGTATTTTTCATAAAGATCTTTCCCCATGCCAACAAACTGGGCTCCCTGTCCGGGAAATACATAAGCCTTCTTCATAATGCTGTTAGATTTGGTTAACGTAAAAGGCAAAGGTATATATTTTAACGATTATAATCCCGCTTTACAGGCGTCTAAAGCAGGCCAGTTACTGCAGTCAAAAAATAAAGGTATGCAAAGGCCAGGGCAATCCCAACCAGGCCCACTATGGCCCCCACCTTCATCATGTCGGCCGAACGAACCAGCCTGGACCCGTGTGAGAGGGCATTGGGCGGGGTGCTTATAGGCATTGCCATCCCGAGTGAACAGGCAAATGTGGTTACAAGGATGATAAACCGTATACCACCCACTTCGACAAGCTGGGGCATGCTTGCACCCAGGGCCACCATAATGGGGAGAAAGAGGTTGGCTGTTGCCGTATTTGAGATAAAGTTAGAAAGTACAAGCGGTATCACCGCAGCTACCGCAACAACCACAAGCGGGGCATAATCCTCCAGCGGAACAGCCTCTATGATAGTATGAGACAAGCCTGTACGGTCAATTGCCAGACCCAGGGCCTGCCCCCCGGCAATGAGCCAGAGGATGTCCCATCGCATCTTCCTCAGTTCATTCTTGTCAATTACCGAGGTAACTGAAAACACGGCAACGGGTATCATTGCAACGATATATGCGTTCATCCCGTGTACAAAGTCCAGCAGCCACAGGATAACAGTAATGGGGAAGGTAAAATAAACAATCATCGCTTCCCTGCTCCTTCGGAACCTGACCCTGGTCTTAAGCTCAACCACCTCCTCACGGTGTATGGGATACATTTTCTGCAGCAAAATCCACAAAAATGCCAGCATAACAACAACAAAGGGAAGTGCAAACAGCATCCACTGACCGTAACCTATTGCGTCATCACCTTCAAGGAAACCGATGCCTATGGCATTCGGGGGTGTTCCGATAATCGTTCCGATACCGCCAATGTTTGCAGAGAAGGCAAGTGCCAGCCCGAATGCAACCACATTCTCCCGTTTCTTCCTGAAGGTGGAAACCACGGGTATAAGTATTGTGATCATCATGGCGGCTGTTGCCGTATTGCTCATAAACATCGAGAACACCGCTGTGATTATCATAATCCCAAGCATCACAAACTTAGGGCTGGTACCGAACGGACGCAGGAGGTAGTTGGCCAGGTTAACATCCAGCTCAATTTTATTCACTGCCCTGGCCAGAAAAAACCCTCCCAGAAACAACATTATTATGGGTGAACCGAAAACACCCATTATCTCATCATATGCGATTGTATCTCCCAGGGGTATTTCACCCCGCGGAGTGTCAGGCAGTATATTGTGATCTGACACCAGCAGCAGCAAAAGGACTATCACAAGTA
>PWNY01000422.1 GCA_003557805.1 Bacteroidales bacterium
CCGCCCCTGCGTTCTCTCTCCTCTTCCTCTTCCTTCAGCTTGGCCTTTTTGGCAATCCGGGCTTTCTTCTCTTCAAGTTCATCGGCCGAAAGTTCTTCGTCATCGGCCTCCTCAAGTGCCTGCAGCCTCTTAAGTTCCTTTTCCTCTTCCCTCTCTCTTTCCTCTTCCTCTTCAGCTGCCTTGTCCCTGTCAAGCTTGCGCTCTTCAAGCCCTTCCTGAATAGCCTCAACCATCAGCTTAACGATAATGTGGATCGATTTGGAGGCATCATCATTGGCTGGGATCGGGAAATCAACATCAAGCGGGTTTGCATTAGTATCAACCACTGCAAATGTGGGGATGTTAAGTTTCTTGGCCTCTTTTACAGCAATATGCTCCTTGCATATGTCCACCACAAATATAGCCGCAGGAAGCCTGTTAAGATCGGCAATACTTCCGAGCTGCTTTTCAAGCTTCGCCCTTTCACGCATGATCTGCAGGCGCTCCCTTTTTGACATATTGTCGAAAGTGCCGTCGGTGGCCATCTTGTCAATGGCGCTCATCTTGCGCACCGCCTTGCGGATCGTGGCAAAGTTAGTAAGCATACCACCAGGCCATCTTTCAGTAACATATGGCATATTGACAGTCTTGACAAGTTCCCTGACGGTTTCCTGTGCCTGCTTTTTCGTGGCAACAAAAAGTATCTTCTTGCCCGAACGGGCTATCTGTTTAAGGGCAGCGGCAGCCTCATCAACCTTGGCAATGGTCTTGTTAAGGTCGATTATATGTATACCGTTGCGTTCCATGAAGATATATGGCGCCATGTTCGGGTTCCACTTCCTCTTAAGGTGACCGAAATGGACACCGGCATCTAATAGTTCGTTATAATTTGTTCTCGCCATGATTTTTGATAATAATGTGAAAGATGATTAACGTTTGCTGAACTGGAACTTCTTCCTCGCCTTGGGCTGTCCGGGCTTCTTTCTTTCGACCATTCTCGGGTCCCTTCTGAGAAGGCCCTTTGCCTTAAGTGGTGGCCTGTGTTCAGCATCCAGCTGCACGAGGGCTTTGGATATTGCAAGGCGCATTGCCTCAGCCTGACCCTTAATACCTCCCCCGTTGAGGTTAACGTTGATATCGTATTTCCCTTCACTCTTGGTAATTTCAAAGGGTTGCTGGACAATATACTGCAGAATGCCTGTGGGGAAATACTCTTTGTAATCTTTTTTGTTGACGGTTATCTTTCCATTACCTGGCTTTAGATACAGCCTTGCAATAGCCGTCTTCCTTCTTCCTGAGGTGTTGATTACTTCCATCTTATTTTATTGTGTTGATATTGACTACTTTAGGTTTTTGAGCATCATGAGGATGTTCGCTTCCCTGATATACATGGAGGTTGCGGAACATCTGGCTCCCGAGCTTGTTCTTGGGCAGCATGCCACGTATGGCTTTCTCGACCATGAATGTGGGTTTCTTTGCCATCATGCTCGTGGCAGGGGTAAAACGCTGTCCTCCGGGGTAACCTGTATGGCGGATGTACTCCTTCTGGTCCCATTTGTTCCCTGAAAGCTGTATCTTGTCTGCATTGACAACGACAACATTGTCACCGCAGTCAACATGGGGGGTGAAATTGGGCTTATGCTTGCCCCTCAGGAGTTTTGCAACCTTTGAAGCAAGCCTCCCGAGTATTGCACCTTCGGCATCAACGAGGACCCACTGCTTATCTGCGGTCTCCCTGTTTGCCGAAACGGTCTTATAGCTTGTTGTATTCATTTTATGGCTTAATTTGCTGTATCTGTTTAAATAATAAGCACATTGCCCCTTAAACGGGGGGTGCAAAGATAAAATATAGTTTCGGTTCCGGCAAGTTTATCAACAACAAATTGTTAATAAGTTGCATGGAAGCCATATGTGGATAAATCAACGGGCTCAAATTCAGGGTGCAAAGATAGGGATTTTTTTCATTATTTTTGCACCAATCAATAAATCGATGAAAAAGAAAACATATCAAATTCTGGCCTTTACACTTTTTGCGGCAGCTATGGTTGCAATTAAACCAAGCGCTACAGCAAACAGTCAATTTCAACCCCCCTCATCAGGATACAGCTTCTCGGAAGAAGCCAGGATGTCCCTGCTGACGGCAAGCCCGGGGGAAGCCCTTTACTCAATGTTTGGTCATAGTGCCTTGTGGGTATATGACCCAATGAACAATATTGATGAGGTTTACAACTGGGGAACATTTGATTTTGACACCCCTTATTTCTACATTAAATTCCTAAGGGGGAGGCTTTTATACAAACTTACCGTAGTTCCTCTGAATCATTTTCTCCTCAGTTACCATTACGAGGGCAGGGGTGTTTATGAGCAGGTGCTTAACCTGTCGACAGAAGAGATGAGTGACATATACGCATATTTGCAGTACAACCGCAGGCCGGAAAACATCTATTACCTGTATGATTTCTTTTTTGATAACTGTGCAACAAGGGTGCGTGATATAATCGACAATGAGGTGGATGTTGACTGGGGACCAGACCCACATCCCCATGAACAGAGAAGCTTTAGGGATATGGTAGCTCCCTACGCGTCACACCTGCCGTGGGCAGCATTCGGAATTGACCTGTTGCTTGGGCTTCCATCAGACAGGCTTGCCAGCCCTTGGCACTATATGTTCCTGCCTGATGAGATGTTCATTGCATTCCAGCATGCAAGGCACCAGGACGGCAGCTTGCTTGTTAGCTCCTACAATGAGATTTTACCGGAAATTTACCAGCCCGGGGATCCTTTCCCAATAGGACCACTGGTAGTGTTCTGGCTGCTTTTTGTTGCGGGGGTTTATTCAGTGCTAAGGGAGAAGGCGTTCTATATCTTCAGCAGGATATTCTTCTTTGTACTGGGGCTGGCAGGGCTGCTTATCTTTATCATGTGGTTCTTATCAAACCATTATGCAACTGCAATGAACCTTAATATCCTGTGGGCGCTGCCAACACATCTGTATTTTGCATTCAGGATAAAGAAAAGTGAACATCTCTCCGGGATGAGCAGGGCATATTTCCGGCTAATGTTCTACATGGGTGTTATACTTATGGTCCTGTGGTTATTTATACCTCAGGGATTCCATCCGGCTTCCTTCCCACTAGTAGCGCTTTCCACGCTCTTTTCGGCCAGGATTGCAATATTGAAAAATGGTATTAAGCTGCCTTTATACAACAAAAGAAAAGCATCACAGGCATAAAACATCTGGGAAACAGAATACATTTGGCACCTTTTTTACCCTGTTCCAATTAATCGACCACCTCTTTTTAAAAAAGCATAACAGCCCGGGCAATGCCGTTTAGTGTCTCCTGTATTTTTCTTTGTTTGTAAAACACCATTCCTTATAGTGTTTATTTTAGGATAATCATGTAAAAAAACAACCCAGGCACGGGGTTCAAAAATCTATTTTCGTATATTTATATGAAATGCCTGATACTGCAATAGCAGACCATTATCAGACGAATTTTCTAAACACCTAATCCAATTTTCAACTAAATCAGATAATCATGAAAAAATTTTTTACTCTATTACTTGTAATGGCAGTCAGCTTTGCCTTTGCACAAAGAGGATATGTTATTAAGGATGCCAGCAAGCTTGACAGCAACACAGAATTTTTTAAGTCAGATGGAGAATCAGATGAAGAGATTGAGATACTCTACCCGGGTAATTCTGAAGGTGAAGATTCAGGGTTTTACCTGGACGGATGGTACGACGATGAGGATGAGTTTCTTGGCTGGTTTTTCGGGACGAACTGGTACAAAGACAATGCCTACGGTCAGATATTCGAAAACAATATTTCCATGGAGATTCACGGGGCAATATACTGGATTGGATCAAGGAACGGGGAGGAGGGTAATGTTATATTTACCTTATGGGAATACAGTGAAGAGGGGGTAGGTGATGTGCTTGCTTCCAAAACCATTGCAATGGCTGACATCAATCCCTCACAAAATTTTCAGGATGCTCTTGTAATTGAATTTGACGAACCAATAGTTGTAAGTTCAGACTTTTTTATAGGTGTTGACATAAGTGACCTGGGAGAATGGGAAGATGAAGTTTACGATTTGGGAAACGTATTCTCCTTACCTGGCACAGGTAGGCCCATTGCACTTATTAAGGAAGATGATGGAGAATGGGTGCCTGTCCTGGAATACGGCGCTGATATAGATGTTTCCATCTTCCCGATGGTTATAAAAAAGGATGAGGTTTCAGTACAGAAAACAGCTGTAGATGACACAAGCATCAACCTCTATCCTAACCCGGCACGGGACAGGGTTGTTATCCGTTCCGAAGAGAAAATAAAAGAGGTAAGGATAATTGACCTGAGCGGCAGGACCGTATTGCAGCAAACCGC
>PWNY01000171.1 GCA_003557805.1 Bacteroidales bacterium
AGGACAGGAACCCGGTGGTGGCATAATAAGGGGGCTGGCAAATATATACGGAAGGGACCATTTTGATTTTAGTTTTCTCAGGTCAGAAGCCTATATTAACGGTGACCTTTGGAGAATAAACCCGGATAACCTTATCATTGCAGACGGGGAGAGGGTGGAAGTTTACAGGCTGACGGCATATCATGATAATCAGTACATTATGGCTGACGGTGCTTTTGGCAGCAGCCTGTCGGATGAAGTTGAACTAAGCTTTAGCAGCTTTGACCTGGCATATACGGACATACTGCTTGGAGACAGCAAGTTTGACTTTAATGGCATGATAGATGGTTATGTTACATTGTCGGCTCTTTTTAGGGAACCGAGAATTGGTGCCGAGATATTCATAAGTGATTTTGCCTTCAACGGTGAGGTCCTTGGTAATTTTGAGCTCAGCAGCAGATGGAGCAATGAGCTGCAGGCTTTCATGGTGGATGGCAGGATCATAGGAAGTGAAAACGGTGAAGTAAACTATCCGCTTATAGTAAACGGTAGTATCAATGCCGGAGATAATGGTCAGAATTTTGACCTGGACCTTGAACTTTCCGACCTTACAATGTCCGTATGGAGCCGTTACTTAAGAGGTTTTGCCAGTGATTTCCGGGGAAGGGCCAGGGGCAGTTTGCACCTTGGCGGGCCTTTCAGCCACCCTGAACTTACCGGGAATGCCAGGCTTTTTGACACCTTTTTACATATTCCTTACCTGAATGTTACCTATGGTTTTGAACACGATGTTGAGTTTACCGAGAACTCTTTCCGGTTTGAAAACCTCATGCTTACCGACTCCCTGGGCAATATGGCTTCAGCAGGAGGATCAATATATCATGAGAGCTTTTCAAATTTCAGCCTGGATCTGGAGATAATGCCGGACCAGACAATAATTTTCAATACAACCTCAGCCCACGAGGAGCTGTTTTATGGAACAGCCTTCCTGAGCGGTATTGCATATATACACGGTCCTGTAAACGACGTTACAATGGATATCCTGGCCAGGACAAACCGGGGAACAAGGGTAATACTTCCCCTGAATTATACCGGGGAAATAAGGGAGAATCATTTCATACAGTTCGTTGAAAAAACCGGGGATGAAGAACCAAATGGCTTCATACCGCCAGATCTGCCAGGATACCTGACCCTGAACTTTGATCTTGAAGTAACGCCAGAAGCTGAGGTCCAGCTTATGTTCGATACCAGGTTCGGGGATATAATCCGGGGCAGGGGGGCTGGTGATCTCCGGCTTGAGGTATCACCTGAAGGTGCGTTCAATATTTACGGGGATTATATTATTCAGGAGGGGGAGTACCTGTTCTCGCTCCAGAATATCATAAATAAGCGCTTCCGTATTGAGCAGGGCAGCAATATCAGGTGGACCGGGGACCTTAATGATGCAGACGTTGATCTCAGGGCTGCCTACCGATTGAGAACAACACTTTACGACCTGCTGGCAGGGGAGCTAGCAGACCCCCAGGCAGCAGATGCGTACCGCAGAAGGATACCGGTTGAGACCATGCTGGTACTTGAGCAAAAACTGTTTAACCCCTCCATCTCTTTCGAGATAGTCGTGCCGGGTGGGGATGAGCAGACACGGGAGATGATAGAAACCGTCATTACCACTGATGAGGAGATGAACAGGCAGGTATTCTCCCTCCTTGTATTAAACCGTTTTATGCCGGCAACGGCTGATCAGTACAATACAGCCCTTGGGTATGGTGTTGGATCAACTTCATCAGAGCTGTTATCCAACCAGTTGAGCAATTGGCTGTCACAGATCAGTTCCGAATTTGATATAGGTGTGAACTACCGCCCAGGGGATGCAATCAGCAGCCAGGAGCTTGAACTGGCCCTGTCCACGCAGTTTTTTGACGACAGGGTGATGGTTGACGGGAACTTTGGTGTTGCAGGTAACAGCACAGCCACCGGCCAGCAGGTCCAGGCCGCCAATCAGATAATCGGCGATGTGAACATCGAGGTAATGCTCAGCCCTGAGGGTAAGTTCAGAGTAAAGGCGTTCAACCGTTCAAACACCTTTGATATAATAAATGTCAATGCTCCCTATACCCAGGGTATAGGGTTGTTTTACCGAAGGGAGTTTGACAGTCTGTGGGAACTGTTCAACAGGCGGGAGGATGAGCAGGAGGACCCTTAAAATATATGACCCAGTTTTTTCTTTTTGGTTTCAATGTATATCCTGCAGTGTTCTGAAGTTGGCACTATAATGGGCACATTGCTTGTGATTTCAATTCCATACCCCACAAGGCCGGTCTTTTTGCCCGGGTTATTGGTTATAAGTTTGATCTTGTTTGCACCCAGGTCCCTGAGTATCTGTGCACCAATACCATAGTCCCTCTCATCCGCCTTGAATCCGAGTTCGATGTTGGCTTCAACTGTATCCAGGCCCTGCTCCTGGAGGTGATATGCCCTCAGCTTCTTAAGCAGGCCTATCCCCCTGCCTTCCTGGTTCATGTATAGCACAACACCCCTTCCTTCCTTTTCCACCATCTGCATGGCCATATGAAGCTGGCCGCCGCAGTCACATTTGCACGAGCCGAATATATCTCCCGTGATGCACGATGAGTGAACCCTTACAAGAATTTCCTCATCCGGGGTCCAGCTGCCTTTTGTCAGGGCCAGGTGTATTTTTCCGTTGGTGGTCTGTTTGTATGCCGATAGTTTGAAGTTACCCCACTTTGTTGGTAAATCCACGATTATCTCCTTTGAGATAAGGCTTTCGTTACCTATCCTGTATGCAATAAGATCTTCAATTGATATTATCTTGAGATCAAACCGCCGGGCTATTTTGAAAAGGTCAGGTAAACGGGCCATACTGCCATCCTCTTTCATGATTTCAACAAGGACACCCGAAGGTTGCAGCCCAGAGAGTCTTGCCAGGTCAATCGAGGCCTCTGTATGCCCGGCTCTCTGAAGGACCCCTCCCTCACGGGCGCGCAGGGGAAATATATGCCCGGGTCTTGCCAGCTCACCCGGTTTTGTCTTTGGATCGGCAAGGGCCTTCACGGTTTTTGCCCTGTCTGAGGCAGAAATGCCGGTTGTGCAACCTTTTCCTTTCAGGTCAACAGATACGGTAAAAGGGGTTTCATGCAGTGCTGTGTTTTTGGGCACCATCAGGTCCAGGTCCAGCTGTTCACACCTTTGTCTTGTAATGGGTGCACATATAAGACCCCGTCCGTGTGTTGCCATGAAATTGATTATCTCAGGAGTGACAGTTTCGGCTGCAGCTATGAAGTCCCCCTCATTCTCCCTGTCTTCGTCATCAACTACAATGACAACCTTCCCGGCCTTTATGTCTTTAATGGCCTCTTCGATTTTATTGAATTTATACTGCATTATGTTTTTTGTATTATTATCCAGTTATGACAGATTCCAGTTTCCTGGAAGTGCTTTCCCAGTTAAAACCTTTAAGTACAAAGTTATATCCTTCCTTGCCAACAGAAGTACCCTGCTTTTTATCTTGCAACAAAGATAATATATGTTGCGCATACTCAGCCGGTCCTGACCCTATCAACACCTGTTTGCCCGGAGCCGCCCTGAGTGCTGCATTGGCAAGAGGTGATGTAATGCATGGCAGGCCGGTGGCCATGGCTTCCAGTACCTTGTTCTGCAGTCCCGTGCCAATCCTCATGGGTGCTATGAAGATACGGGACTTCCAGTAATACTCCCTGATATCGTCTACCCAGCCCGTAACGGTCACATTTTTTCCGGCAAGCGCCCTTACCCTTGCGGCCGGGTATGCACCTGCAATTGCCACCCGTGCATCTGGTATTTGCCTCCATACAATAGGCATGATATCTCTTACCAGGAACTCAGCTCCGTCAACATTTGGAGGATATGCCATATTTCCGGTGAATAACACCTCGAACTCCTTATCCCTGCTGTCAGGCCTGAAAAAATCAGTGTCCACCCCGTTAGGCACTACTTCTATCGAATTCCTCCCTGGATGTGGGATCCTCTCCAGGTCAGGATATGAGATTATTGTTTTTTTGTCAAAAAGATCGAAGACCCTGTATTCATATTTTTTTACCCTGTTGTACTCCGATTTGAGCAGCGGCCTTAGGTACCAGGGCGAGAATCTGAGCCTTCTTTTCAGCCCCTCAGAGAATACGTCCTGGTAGTCAATTGTTTTGTCAATATCGATATTCCTGGCATATTCTGCCGTCCTGATCAGCTGGCAAAAAATATGGTCAGGCCTGTGCTTTTCAATCAGTAAGGCTATATCCCTGTTTATTCTTCTGTTAAAGAAGTAGGCAGCCTGAAACGGCTTCCCTGTGTACAATGAATCTAAAAGGCGTTAGCAGATGCTCAAGCGCTTTA
>PWNY01000431.1 GCA_003557805.1 Bacteroidales bacterium
CAAGGTCCCATCCGTAAAAATTATCAACATACCCGTCCCCGTCAGAATCTTCACCGTCTATGGGGTCACCATAGTTGAACTTTATGGCATCTGCAAGGTCAGGATGGTCAAGCTCTGTCCCGGTATCGACAATGGCTACCACGGTATTGGTATCCCCCCGGAAAACAGCCCACGCGTTAAATGCCATTATACTTTTAAGATAATACTGATCAGGCAACAGGGGATCAGAGGGATAGTGCACATCGTTCTCACCGGCATCAAAAAAGAGCAACTCAGGTAAAGGGCGCAACTGCACATACTCGACAAGGCCGGTTGAGGAAATTGCCCGTATCAGTTCAACGCTTGCGATTTCACCCCCCGTCACCACTTCATATATCCTGGAAAGGTCGGCCAGCTGCCGGCCCGAATGGTGGTACTTAACTGAAGGAGGCTCATGCCCGGGGAAAAGCCTGTATGGTCCGTTCATATCTTTTTCACTGAACACATCCAAAAGAGGTGCTGGCAGTTTATCTTTCTCTAAGCCCACACCCTCCCTGAGTTTGAATATCACATGGCCAGGCAAAACGCCGCCGGGCTCACCCTCATACAGGGAAGTTTCTCCGCCACAGGGCCGGACCGGGACCAGCAATAAAACCAGAATAATTAATCTTTTAACAATTACTGCCATCTCAGACTTAATTATTTGTCAAGATCCTGATAAACCGGCACATTATCCAAAAAGCGCCATCTGCCGGCCTGTGCATCCCTTTTGCAGCAATAATGATCCATACCGTTCGTCACTGCCAGATATGACACACCGAACTTATAGTTGTAGGCTGCAATCTGATCAAAAACCCTGTTTGTGATCTTTACTGTGGCAGCCTTGCATTCAATTATCATAAGGGGGGTACCGGACTTCCCATATACGATAGCATCCGCCCTTTTGGCCATTTTGTTGTAGCTTAAGCCGGCCTCCACGGCTATAAGCGACCCCGGATATCCCCTTGCTTTACTGAGCCACCACAGGAAATGCTGCCTGACCCACTCTTCCGGTGTAAGCACCACGTACCTTTTGCGGAAAACATCCCATACAAATGGTTTACCGTCTTTGTCTTTAA
Source organism: Bacteroidales bacterium (assembly GCA_003557805.1). Taxonomy (GTDB): domain Bacteria; phylum Bacteroidota; class Bacteroidia; order Bacteroidales; family UBA7960; genus PUPG01. The sequence goes on from PWNY01000431.1 coordinate 1,098, forward strand.
TCTTAATGGGGAAAACCGGCAGGTTAAGCTCTTGCATATTGATTCATACAGCAGCGGATAATGGCATCCTCTTACAAATATAGCCCAAAAAAAAAGAGAGGCTCATAATAAATCACTATTTTTGCCCAGGGCAAAAACCATTCCGATGCCGGAACTCGATCACATCACCATTCTTAGGGATATACGCAACAAAGTGCTTTACCCTGTCTATTTCCTGATGGGTGAAGAGACCTATTTTATTGACGTGATCGCCGATGAACTGGAGGAGAGTGTTCTTAGTGAAACAGAAAAGGAGTTTAACTTAATCGTTCTTTACGGCAAGGATACCGATATTCCCTCAATCATTAGCACTGCCAAAAGGTACCCCATGATGGCAAGCCACAACCTTGTGATCGTCCGGGAGGCCCATCAGCTAAAAGACCTGGATGATCTATTGCCATACCTGGCGAAAACACTTGATTCCACGATACTTGTAATTTGCTATAAATACAAGAAGATTGACAAAAGGAGCAAGCTATACAAGGCTTTGATAAAGACAGGGGTGGTTTTTTACGGCAAAAAGCTTTACGACAACCAGATTCCAGGATGGATAGCATCTTATGTAAAGCAGAACGGCTACGGTATAACACCTCCAGCAATGCAGATGCTAGCCGACCACCTGGGAACGGATCTGGGCAAGATAGTCAATGAGCTGAAAAAACTTTTCATCAATATTAAGAAGGGAAGCGAGATTGATAAAGGTATCATCGAGGAGAACATCGGGATAAGTAAGGACTACAATATCTTTGAGTTCCAGAACGCTCTTGGTGCCAGGGACAGCAAGAAGGCCTTCAGGGTAGCGAAGTATTTTGCGGACAACCCCAAGTCAAACCCTTTCGTAATGACAACGGGTATCTTATACCAGTTCTTTTCCAAAGTTCTGCTATACCACAGCCTTAAGGATAAGAAACAGCAGAATGCAGCATCCGAGCTGGGCATACACCCTTTCTTTGTAAAGGATTACGCGGTGGCAGCCAGGAATTACAAGCCGGAAAAGATACTGAGGATATTCTCCCAGCTAAGGGAATATGACCTTAAATCCAAGGGGTTGGGCAACGAAACAACTGACAGTGGTGAGTTGCTGCGGGAACTTACCTACAAGATACTTAACTGAAACTTACAGGTAACTGCCTGAATATAGCAGATAAAAGCGATAAGCAAAAAAAAAAGAACAACAATGAACTACTGGCTGGTTAAGAGCGAACCATCGGAATATTCCTGGCAAAGGTTCAAGGATGAGGGCCGTACAATGTGGGATGGGGTAAGGAACTACCAGGCCAGGAACAACCTGAAGGCAATGAAAAAAGGTGACCTGGTGCTTTTCTACCACAGCATTACTGAAAAGAGCATAGTCGGAATAGCAAAAGTCAGCAGGGAGTTCTACCCAGACCCCACTGCCAGTAATGACAAAGGATGGGTGGTAGTTGACCTGGTCCCCGAAATGGAGCTGGAAAACCCGGTAAGTCTTTCATCAGTAAAATCGGACCCGCGTCTTGAAAACATAGCCCTGGTAAAACAGGGCAGGCTGTCGGTAATGCCTCTCAGGCGCGAGGAGTTTGATGCCATAGTTGAACTGGGCTCATAGATAAATCGTAAAGCAATGAATATACTTGATTTAATAATTGCGATTATACTACTGCTTGGAGCAGCAAGGGGATACCAGAAAGGCTTCTTTCATGAGATTGCCACCCTTGCAGGCCTTGTGGCAGGGGTATTCATAGCAATACTTGCTGCCAATATAGCTGGTAACATAGCTGAGAACCTCTTTGAATGGAACATACAGCTGGTAAGGGTAATAGTATTTATTATTGTGTTCATTATAGTTGCTGCCCTGATCAGATTGTTTGGCGCTATGCTTACAAGTATCTTCAGGGCCCTGCTGCTGGGCTTTGTAAACAGGCTTGCCGGCTTTTTGATCGGGGGTCTGAAATGGGGACTTATACTGGCAGTTCTGTTCATGGTAATAGAGTTTGTTGATACCGGGAACAAACTAATATCAGAAGGAACCCTGGCAGGTAGCCTGCTTTACCCTCAATTGGAAAGGCTTTACCTTCTGATAACAGGGGCGATCGGGTTTAATGCCCTTGGCTGACCTGCTCATGCCCATTTACCCTGACAGGCCTGCAGCCTCCCTAAGCAGGTCCCAGGCCTGCATTAAATGTTTGCGCTTTGTTGTTCTCTGCCCAACTGATAAACGGATGCAATATTTGCCCCCCAGCACGGTATGGGTCAAAAACACACGACCGGATGAATTGACCCTTTCAAGAATTTCCTGATTGATGCGGCTTAGTTCCTGTTCCGTGTATCCAGCACCGGGATTGTACCTGAAGCAGACCAGGCTAAGGTTGCGGGGTGCAAGAAGTTCAAATTTTTCCTCTTTCTCAAGCCACTGTTCAAACTCAGCCGCCAGTTCAATGTGGGTCCTTATCATCTTCCTGATTCCCTCAACTCCATAAGATCTTAATACGAACCATAGCTTCAGAGCCCGGAACCTGCGTCCCAGCTGAATACCCCAGTCGCGGTAGTTCCTTACGGAACTGTCAGCGGAGGTTTTCAGGTATTCAGGCTGTATGCCCAGCGACCTTACAAGGATGTCCGGGTCGCGGACAAAATATGCGGAACAGTCAAAATTGGTGAGCATCCATTTATGAGGATTGAACACAAATGAATCACATCTGTCAGTACCCTTCATAAGCCAGCGCTGACCAGGATCGATGGCAGCTGTGCCGGCAAATGCTGCATCCACGTGCAGCCATATGCCGTAGCGGGAACAGATACCTGCAATGTCATCTACCGGGTCCATCGCCATTGAGGAGGTGGTACCCAGTGTTGCAACGACACAGGCAGGTTTTTTCCCTGAGGCAATGTCATTTTCAATTGCCTTTTCAAGTGCCCCCGGGGAGATGGAAAAGTCATCCACTGTCTCTATCAGCCTGAGGTTATCACTGCCGTAACCGGCTATCCTTACATCCTTTTCTATACTGGAGTGGGTTTCTGTACTTGCATATACCACAAGTGTTTCATCTATACCCTTTTTATTGGCATTGTAAGCAGTGGCTGCCTCCCTGGCCGATAGAAGGGCACAGAGTGATGCCGTTGATGCAGTATCCTGTATTACACCGGTAAAGTTTTCAGGCAAACCTATCATCTGCCTGAGCCATTCCATGACTCTCTGCTCAAGCTCTGTTGCAGCGGGTGATGTCTGCCAGCTCATGCACTG
>PWNY01000042.1 GCA_003557805.1 Bacteroidales bacterium
GAGCAAATAAAAGGAACCTTGTTCTTAGATTTTTGGGTGAGTCATTTATAGTTGTTGCTCTTTCAATGGCAGTTGGTATTGCCATAGTGGAACTGGTCTTTCCCTGGTTTTCCGATTTTGCCGGAAAGGATATCGGTTTATTCAGCATGCCATTCACCCTGTTGGTGATCTTTTTGGCAGCACTGTTGCTAATAGTTACCGTTTTATCGGGAGTATATCCGGCATTTATAATTTCGAGGTTCCGGCCTGCCGTAGTGTTAAAAGGTTCTGCCGCAATTATCAGCAGGCAGCTGCAGGGAAGGTCGGGGCCTGGGTTCAGGTTCCGGCAACTGCTTATTATCTTCCAGTTTGCCATATCCACGGGTTTGATCATAAGCAGCCTGATAATGTTCAACCAGACACGGCATGCACTTAGGCACAGCGGCTTTGAAAAAGAGTCCCTTGTCGTGCTTAAAAACTATTCTGATGATCGTATAACCCATAGATACCATTCAATCCGTGCAGAGCTGGAACAATACCCCTTTATCACCAGTGTTAGTGCGGGAACCCATGTTCCAACGCAGAGCCTCGGCTTTATGACCCGCCTGTGGGAGCCCCACCTTTCTATTGAGGAAAGCAGTCTTGTATATCTGACCTATGTGGACTTCGGCTATTTTGAGACTCTCGGTGCAACCCTTTCATCCGGCCGCTTTTATGATAAAAGGAATGCTGCCGACAGCACGGAGGCGGTAATATTGAACAGGACAGCTGCAAACGATCTGGGCATAATGGAGGCGGACGGGAGGCTCCTGACCGGTTTCGGGGATGGATCCCCAAAAAAGCTTATTGGAATTGTTGAAGACATTCACTTTAGAAGTGTGCTTGAAAAGGTAAATCCCAAGGCTTTCTTCGTAAGGTTTACACATCATTATCAGCCCCCTGCCTCATATCAGATACTGGTAAGGTACGATACGGAAAACCTGTCAGAGCTTACCGGTGTAATAGAGTCGGTATGGCAGCGAAATGCCCCCGAAGGGGAGCCAGCTGACATTGTTTTCATGGACTCCCATTACAGGAATCTCTACAGGCACGAACTTCAGACAGGAAGGGTGGCGCTGGTGTTCACCTTTCTGGCGATATTAATTGCCGCACTTGGTTTGCTGGGTACTACAGTATATGTTATGGAGGCAAGGAAGAAGGAGTTTGGTATCAGGCAGGTGCTGGGGGCCACCGCCCTGCGTTTGTCTTCAATGATCTCCAGGGAGTTTTCCTTGCTTATACTGGTTGCAAACATCATTGCCTGGCCGCTGACCTTCTATTTGATGACAAGGTGGCTGGACCAGTTTTCCTACAGGGCGGAAATGAGTTTATGGGTGTTTTTGCTCGCCGGGTTGACAAGTTTGCTGCTTGCCCTCTCTATAGTCAATAGCCTGGTACTCAGACAGACCAGCCAAAACCCGGTTGAGGCATTAAAATATGAGTAAAAAATCTTTTCGCTCATCTGTGGCGATACACGCCCATTAAATAAAAAATTTTAACCATAGATATTAATAATATTAATATTTTTACACACAAATAATGCTTAACTATGGTTAAAATAAATAAAAATGAAAAAACTTGTTACCTTGACTCTCCTGGTTTTTGGGATTACTGTTCTGAGCGCACAGCACCTTCATACAGATACAGAGGGTATACCGCTTCCTGAACTTGAATGCCCTGAAAATTTTGTTTATTGTTTTACAGACTACGATTATTTTGAACTTGGTCCTGCCGACGATTTTTTTGGCCAGGGTTTTGAACTGGCAACACGGTTTCCTGCCGGCTCTTTTTCCCAGGTACGGTTCTGGGGTTTGTTTTTTAGCAGGATTTTTGTAAAAACCGACGCCCCCCCCGTTGCGGACTTCAGGGTTAATATTTATAACAGTGGTGTTGACGGGCCGGGAGAACTAATGGCATCTTTCACCTTTGAAAACAGAGAAGCGGATCATGCAGAACCATTTCAGGTTTCTGATTTAAAAGGATCTGATGAGCTTTCTGCTTTCTTTTGTATGTATGACCTGAATCTGCCGGAAACTGTACATTTGGACGATGGGGGATACATAAGCGTTACCAGGATAAACAATTACCAGGACAGGAAAGATGATGCTGACGAGAATTTCATATTTGTGTCTGTTGGTGAATTTGATGAAAAGCATGCGAGTTCAGGTGAAAGCTTTACCATAAATTGGGATGTTTTGTCAGAAGTCAAAAGAATGGATAGCCATCATGACCAGCTTTTACCCATTAATAAAAATGATTCAGATGGCTGGGAGGCTGCGCCTTTTAAACCGTTTTTTGCATTGCATAATCCTCAAGCGGTTCCGGTTGGAAACATGGCAATCTATTTTGTAATGTTTCTGATTGCGGGATTTTCTGTTTTCTATCTCATCCGTAAATGAGTTTAGTTTAGGCCAATGATTGTTCTGCAGGTTTCGCAGCCTGCCAAACCTTTGCTTTTATTCGATTTTATGTTTGTCCACATTTGCGTAAATCCAGTCATTATGTTTTTTAAGAAGTCTGTTTGTATATGATAATTTAAGTTATGCAGTAAACTCCGCAACTATTTTAACTTAATAACCTATTTAACTATTTATAAAAATGAAAAAAAAGACTACCCTGATTATTTTGATTTTCTGCCTTGGCCTTATTGGTTGGCAGAAGCCGCTTTTTGCAGCACCTGAACTACCATTTGTTTTTGATTGCTCTTTTGATGAGCCGATATGCTTTATTACAGAAGATCAGGATCTGGCACTTGGTCCGGCCGATGATTTATTTGGTCTTGGTGAGGATTTTGAATTGATTACAAAGTTTTCATTCGAAGGTCCCGTATCCAGGGTAAGATTCATTGGTGCCTTTTTACCCTTGCCTATTAAATCCAGCACACCCCCTGCTGCAGATTTCAGGGTTAACATTTATGAAAGTGGTGAAAACGGGCCGGGAGAGCTGAAGGCATCATTCAGAATTAATGATAAAGAAGCAGATGATTTTATAGATATAACTGAAAACGATAGTGGTCTCAGCTTTTTATGTCTGTATGATCTGGAACTTCCAGGGGTAGTTGATATTAACGGTGAAGCCTACATAGGCATAACCAGGATCAATAATGTTCAGGTTACAAAGGACCTTGAAAACGAATTTCTTTTCAGGATTTTTGGAATATATTATGAATCATATGAAGATTCTTATATTAAAAACTTCCTGGCTGGTCAGATACGGAAAAATGACACAAGCCTGTCTGAACAACTCCCCCAATTTTCATCATCTGCCAGTAAAGACGCAAACAACTGGGAAGTAATTCCTTTTATGCCCCAAATGGATTTTTACGGTCCTGCCCCTGTTCCTTTAGGCAGTATTGCTGTTTATATAGCAATGTTGCTTGTTTCAGGGTTTTCAGCCTTCTTGATAAGGAAGAAAAGATTTTGATATTATTTAGCCCGGGCTGAAAGTTGCTAATGGGGACTTCATAAAAACCACTTTCAGGAACCTGAAGGTGCTTCTTCTGTTTGTCTTTTTAATAAGGGTTTAAATTAGTTTTTTACTGGTGTTGATCTTATCAGTATTTGGCGAAATGGGCTCTGTTGCTAAAGGCACATCAGGTCAATTCCAATTGGATACTTCCACGCCTGTGCCTGTTTTGTGCTTCTATCAAAGTTTCTGCCTGGCAGACAATGAATCGTTTGGAAAATTCCACCTTTTTGTAGCTGCAAGCCGTTGTGGTGCATAATAGACCGCAACTCCCACGCAGTTTTTGGGCAAATAAGTTGCTATTTGTTATCTTTTAAGATAACTTTGTGGTATGGGGAGAGAGATAATTTTTTACGAAGACCATTTCCTTGATTTCTATGCACCGCTTCAGGATAAGGTGAAATTGAAAATCAAGTATGTACTGGAACTAATAAAGCAGGTAGAAAAAGTTCCTGCAAAGTTCTTATCCCCAATTACAGGTTACGAAGGGCTTTACGAAGTGCGGACAGAATTTGAATCCAATATTTACCGGATTTTCTGTTGTTTTGACAAGGGAAATCTCATTGTTTTGTTCAACGGAATTCAGAAAAAAACACAGAAAACACCAAAAAAGGAGATTGATAAAGCAATGCGCCTGAAACAAGAGTATTTTGAATCTAAAAAAACAAAAAGCAATGACAGACTATAAGGGAATAAAGACTTTCGATGAGTTGATAGAGAAAGAACACGGGAAAATCGGCACTGATAACCGAAATGAATATGAAGAGAATGCAACACTTTTTATAGTGAGTGAAATGCTTAAGCAAGCACGGAAAGAATTAAAGTTAACCCAGGAACAATTGGCAGAAAAGGCAGGAACTAAAAAGAGTTACATTTCAAGAATTGAGAATGCCCGTGGTAATATTCAATTATCAACATTAATTAGAATTTTCGAGAAAGGATTAAACAAGAAAATTGGACTTACATTTCTGTAGGACAATGAATAACTCGCCAGAATATAAAGGAACACCCTATGCATTTTGCGTGGCACTTCACAGTTTTTCGATGTCTTTTTTGGCACTAAAAACCAACGGCGGGCATGTTACCTGCTGAAAGAAGAATGTTTGAGGCTGTCAAGAGCCCGCCTGGCAGCACATTCTACTTCATTGATTTACCGGGTTACACCTCCAGGCCGGTATTCAGCCTCGTGCTGTTTGTACACACGGGCCAGTTAAACGACAGCCGGCTCAAGGCAGGGGAGATCATCGATTTTTAGTATAAAGAGGTGCAACTGAATTTCTTGTAATATAAAAAACCCAGTAAACAACTGGCAAGCTAGGCCATCAGTAAACAGTTTGGCTGCCTGGGCTAAAACATATTGATTGCCTGAGCTGGGATACTTTCCGCGAGTGAATAGATTTGAAAAAAACGTGGAGAACTACCGCTTGTTTTATTGACACTATCCGGAGATGGTATAGGTTGAATGCATTTATCTGAGGTATGACAACTGCAAATGGCCTAAAAGCAAAGATATTCAACATACAGGCAAGCCCCTGGACAGGTTGCCAAAGGAGCAAAAAAGCGTTCAGCAATCTATTCCTCGTGAAAAAACGAACCAATTGTCAAAATTTGCTACACGCGGAGGATCAGGTGTTTGCAGACCCGAATAAACAACAAACTATAGCTTGCAGGCAATCATTTGCCCGGATAATAACTCCAGGTCAGTTATTATGGATTAATTATCTTATGTTGTGAACTTTGTTTAGAACCACTCAACAATAACAATATAAACCATACGGGTATGACAACTATTTATTCTGACAGGATCCATGCATCCGTTCTGATGTTTGCCCTTATGCTCCCAAGCGCGGTGCTTGCTTCCTGCAGTGATGGATACACTGAATAGCTTACTCTGTAAAACCCTTCCGGGGTTTTTGGCAGGACAACGGCTTGTGTCTGGTAAAGGTTTATCAGTCTGTTTTTTTCCTTTTTGGCGTCATTTAAGTCAGTATAGCTACCAGCTATAATATGGTAACCATGCTGAAGCTGCTGTTGCCCGGTATCAATGTCAGAAAACCTTTCTGTTCTTTCCGGGATGCGGAAGAGGTTTTCTCCTGTCCTTTCGTTGTCGTTTCTATACCATGATATTGTCACCTTTCTTTCCCGGGCTGCTTCAACACTGTATATTGATCTTGCCGGATCATCCCTGTCAGCTGAAAGATCTGGCCTGGCCTGCATATCTCCCACAGGATTGTTTTCATAAGACAGCTTGCCTTCATTGATGAACCGCTGTAAACTTCCGTTATCCCAGTTTTTTATAAAGTTCTCAACTGATGCAAAACGCCTTTGAGAAAGCATCAGGTTGTACTCCCTGCCTGCCAGAGGACTTGCATGGGAGGTAAACAGAATAGTGTAGCTTTTGGATTTATCCATTTCATCCTGCATGTGGCGTACAAGCCACTGAAGTTGTTCCATGCCTTTTTCTACATCCTGGAAGAATTCATCCAGCTCCTCCCTGCTGCTTATACTGTTACTGTAATAATCATCCTTTCGGAGCATGTATGCATAAAAGGTCTGCTGGTAACTTAATGAAGTTGTCGGGCTGGTAGAGTTGGGATCAGGCCTGTCATTGTCAAAATAGACCTCGAAATAACCTCTTGTCAGCATCTCCTCTTCAAAATGGTCAACTGTTTTTTCCATATTTAGTGTGAGGAAATATTCACCCTCCCTTTCTATAAACTCACCTGAAACAACTTCCCTGGTTTGATACCCGTCTTTTGTTAACCGGAGTTTATAGTCATATGGTTTGCTGCTGCCCCTGTGAAGGAAAACCAGGCCTTTTTCAGAACTCAAAGCCTCTCCCTCAGCCGGTTCAGCTGCAAATGAAACCAACACATCTTCCAGCGGTGTTTCTAACTCCCGGTCCAATACCTCCACATAAAAATCGTATTTGGGTCCGAGTGGAGCTTCCAGCCTGAACACATAGATGTTATCGGCAAACGCCTCAGCATCCCTGCCGGATGCAAAGTATCCGGATGTTTCGTTTCGGAAGGTGATGCTGAAATCATCATGCACTGTATTAAATGGCCCGGGTAAGAGATATCGTATGCCGTCCCGGAACATCACCAGGTCAAGCCCCCCGGTTGTCTCTATATGGTTGGTTGCATATATAAGCGAGCCGTCAGGGGTTAATGCGGGAAATACTTCATCATAGGGAGAGTTTATTTCCGGGCCAAGGTTTTCAGGATCCTCCCAGCCTGATCCGTTCCATTTGGACCTGTAAATATCAAATCCCCCATTACCACCTTCTGCATTGGATGAAAAATACAGCACACCCTCCTTGTCACAGTAAAAAGGATGCTGTACAGAATATTCCTTGTCGAATAACGGAAAGTGTTTGCTTTCGCTCCACTTATTGCCTTCCCTGTGGTAATAATCCAGGTAGAGATTATATACTTTACCGGAAGAAAGGCTGGTATGGTTCCTTGTAATTATCAGCAGGTTGCCGTCTGCAGAGATTGCCAGGGGGCCGTCGTGGTTTTCTGTGTTGATCCCTTCAGGAAGAGCATCAGGAATGTTTGCAGAAATACAGTCATGTAAAAAGGTATGTACGTTAAGGAAGGGGTTTTGGGTAAACTCATATTCCCTGCCGGAGGAACTTCGGGACGATGTTACAAAAAGCAGCTCTTTCCAGTAAAAGGGAGCAAAATCCTCTGCAGCGGAGTTGTTGCAAAAAGGGCTGATGTCCACAGCAAAATTCATTGTGCGATCAAAATACCCTGTGTCCTGTACATATGGGGCCTCCCTGCCTGTGCGCCTTCCGGCATGCACATAATCCCTTTTCTGGTATTTGTTTGTTATCAAACCAAGCCTGTCTGCTTTTTCGTACATGTCAAAAGCACGATCAAACTCGCCTTTTATATAAAGGAGCTCGGCATATTTAACTGTAATGGATGAATCCCCCCTTTTTAGAGCCCTTTCATAACTTCGTTTTACCCTGTTGAGATCCAGCCCGGCAATGTCGGCCGTGGCAGTTGTGTACTGAGCATCCACCCCTCCGGAAGAGAAGAGCAGGGTCAGAATTAACAAGGAATACTTTGATAATATGGTTTTCATGTGGTCATGGATTTTTGTTGCTCAAATATGGCATCCGCCATACAATTATCATAGGTTAAATTACCGGCAGCTGTAAAGGATTGTTTTATCTGCAATCTCTTGTTTTTGGCGTTCATTCAAAAAAATCAATAAAAATACCTTGGTGACCTGAACCGTTCTGATTTTATACCCCAAATAAACCTTAGCGAAACTTCATGCGTTTGCTTGGTTGCAAGGTTGAGGTTGTTTGTAGGGTGCTCATAAATATAGCCGAAGAACCACTTTTCACCCAGCATCAATCCAACCATAAATCCCAGGGCATCAACCCATCCATCACTGAGGTTTGATCTTGCCAGGGGGCCGAAAGAAAAAACATCCCCGTAGTTGAAAACAGCATTAAGATCCAGCTGCACTGGGGCATCCTCAGCATATTTGAACAAGGTGCTTGGCATGAACATAAATGATGGCCCCATTGAAACATTGGTCCCTGCATACGCGAAAAAATGGCGTTTCCGTTCTTTCATAAAAACAATTTCTCCGGGGTCAAGCACCTCCAGGTCATTATTGAAGACCCGCGGCATTGACACACCCAAAAAAGAGGAGTGGGATGATAATAGCAAACCTGCGCCGGCATTCAACAGAACACCCGATTTGGCATTGTCTGCAAAAAAGGGATCGTCCGGATCATGAAGGAACAGGTCACGGAAATTAAATTTATGGTTTGAAGCAGCAAGCCTGATGCCTGCGGAAAGCCGCAGTTTTTCAGACAGCCTTGCATGGTAAGCCATATCTGCCTGGAATTGCAGGCTTTCTTCGATACCCAGCCTGTCCTGGTACACTCCGGCAGCCAGCCCGAGTTGTCCCGGGAGCTGGAGATTGGCATAGGCAGAGTTGGTATTTGGACCTCCATCGAGGCCAACAAACTGGAAGCGTGACAGCACCCCCCACTGATTCATGTTTTCTGCCCCAGCCTGTGCCGGATTCAATACTGAGTTGTTAAAGATATATTGCCCATACATTGGATCTTGCTGCGCATGGACTGAAGCTGCAGACAGCACTACTGACAGGGCAATCATTGTTATTATCTTTTTCATATTCACTGTTTTTTTGAGTTCATTACCCGTTTGTTCAGACTGATACTATCTGCCCAGGTATAAATACCCCGACAGTGGTTCCAGGCCGGGTTCCAATTGAATAATATAGTAATAGGTCCCAGATGGCAGTCTGCCGTCACTCTCTGTCATTATGCGCCCCCGGTTTGGTTTGCCATCCCAGTCGTTGTTGTAGGGTGACGCCTCGTAAACAAGTGTTCCCCACCGGTTGAACACCTGTGCCTTATTGTTAGGATAACGAAACAACCCGTTTATTATCCACCTGTCATTAAATCCGCTGTCATTCATGGAGATTCCGTTGGGAACTCTCAGCTCGCAGTCTTCAACTTCATAGCCGATCTCAAATTCCTGAAAAGTCTCACACCCATTCATGTCCCTGATGGTTACCTCGTAAAACCCTCCGGGCATATTATACAGGCCGCGTGTTGTTTTACCGTTATTCCACAGGTATTCGTAGGGCGGCACCCCGCCTGTGATTGTATAGTCAATGGAACCAAGAGAGTCTTCTTTGCAGACCACATCCCGGACAACTATATCCATTATTAGCATTTCCTGCGGCTCTGTTATGTGTTGCTCCAAACTATAGCTGCAGTTGTTTTCATCGGTAACAGTAACATGGTATGTTCCTGCCGCCAGTCCGGTAATTGTTGCTGTCGTGGCACCATTGTTCCAGAGGTACTGATATGGGGGTGTGCCCCCGCTGGCGGTAACCGAAATGCTCCCGTTCTGATTTCCCGCACAGTCAATATTGGTAACCTGGCTGATCCCGGCCGCTAGAGGTTCATACGGTTCAAAAACCTGCAGGTCTGTTAATTCAAGGGTACAGCCCATGGCGTCTGTAATGGTAACTGAATAAATGCCTGCCTCCAGATTGTATGCAGTCTGTCCTGCCTGGCCGTTGCTCCAAAGGTAGGAGTAAGGCTTCGTTCCTCCTTCCGGCTGCAAGCTTATGCTTCCGGTTGACTGCCCGTAACATAGCACATCTTCGATGTTGTATGTTGCCGAAACCGGTTGTTCCGGTTCTGCAATTACAGCAATTGCCTCTGCCTGACATCCGTTGGCATCGGTAACGCTTACTGTGTAAGTTCCGGCTTCAAGGTTTGATGCAGTGGCCGTTGTTTGGTTGTCGCTGTCATTCCACAGGTATGTATACGGGGTTAAACCGCCGGTTGCATACACGGTTGCACTACCATCACTGCTGCCATGGCAGCTTACCATCGATATAGAGGCTGTCTCGGCCACCAGCAATAATGGCTGGGTGATCTCAACCATTGTTGAGCTCTCGCAACCATTGTCGTCGGTAACTGTAACTGAATATTGCCCGGCGGTAAGATTATAGGCTGTGGCTGTAGTTTGGGCATCAGGGTCATCCCAGAGGTATGTGTATGGTGGTGTACCTCCGCTTGCAGTTACAGTTGCCTGGCCGTTGTTTTCACCAAAACAGCTTACATTAATTTTATTGCTTAGGGTAACTGTGATTACCGATGTGTCAGTAAGCATCAGACTGACTTTCGTGCTGCATCCGTTGGCATCAGTTACAGTTACATAGTGCGTTCCTGCCGTAAGGCCTGTAGCAGTTTCTTCCGTGTCGCCGTTACTCCACAGGTATTGATATGGAGGTGTTCCGCCACTGGCTTCAATACTGGCGCTGCCGTTATTTGACCCCTGGCACAGGGGGTTGGTTTTTGAGGTAATATGGGCAGTCAGCGCCTCTTCGGGCTGGGTGATCTCAATATAGAACAGCTCAAATCTGCAGCCATTGGCGTCAGTAATTTCCACATCGTATAAACCTGCCTGTAATCCAGCTGCTGTCTTATCGGTTGAACCGTTGCTCCACAGGTAGTGATAAGGTGGCGTGCCTCCTGTTGTGCTGATGGTGGCACTGCCAGTGTTCCCATCATGGCAAATAACGTGCTCAACCGTGTAGGTTGCCAAAAGGGGTTCAGCAGGTTCGCTAATTGTTAAGGTGGTTGTTGCCGTACAACCATTAATATCAGTAACACCGACAATATAATCACCTGCCTGCATGTTGGTGAAAAGGTTGTTGTCAACATCAGGGTCTGCCCCCTCGGGTTTCTCAATTATGCTATAGCTGTAAGGGGTTGTCCCTCCTGCCGCACTTAATGCAACACTGCCCGTGGACCCTCCCTTGCATAGTACATCTGTCAGGCTAACCACAGAAAGAGTGAGCAGTGTTGGCTCCTGGATATGGAAGCTTACCGTGAATGTACACCCCTCGCCATCTGTTACCAGAACATTATAACTGCCTGCGGCAAGGTTTTCGAACAAGCCTGTACAATATTGCGGTGGATTGTTGTTAAGTTTGTAGTAGTAGGGGCCAAACCCTCCGCTTGCTTTGATAAACACAGAGCCATCTGACAAACCGTGACAGCTTACATGTGTCTGTTCTTCAATATAGGCAAATATGTCGCTGTTGGTATTAATTATGTTAAATGCTGCTGTTGCCGGAGGATCACCGGCAGACACCGCAATATAATAGCCGGCACTGAGGTTGCCAAATACTGAGCCTGATGGTTTGATTACTCCATTAAGGTCAATGTCACTGCCATCTGTACTTGTCAGGGTTACCATACCCAAACTGGCGTTGCACTGTGTGTGTACAATATCAGAAACAATGATTTCTGCCGGAGCATCATCCTTTGTCAGCGAATTTATACCAGCGTCTGACGTGAACCCGGATTCTGCTGCCTGCAGGGCCCTGGTCTGTGACCATGTGCCGGTGCTTCCTTCGGGCAGATAATAACCGGCTGTATTATCCTGCTAGAGTATGGACTTGTTGTCAAACACTTCCGGGGCAGTCCCGGTATTGGCAAAGCGGCCAAGTGCTTTTATTTGGCTGCTCCCGGCAAGAAAAAACAGTGTAAGCAGTAATGCTATTTGTAAACCGCCAACTGTTTTGCCTTTAGCCAGCCTGGAGGGTAGATACTGTTGCATGGGATATTTTGTTTGGTTAGTTATCCGTTAAATGGTGAAAGGGATTTTAAGGCAGACCAAATAAAGACAGGGGCTGCCACAATTAAAAATATTTAGGAATTTAGTAAAAATATTTTAATAAATGCCGAAAAAATTAACAAAAGGCATTTTTTGCAGCAGGGGCTCCATGGGCAGTTATACCTGTTTAATATATATTGTTTGGTGATTTGACAATCACTGGAAAGGATTCTCATACATTTTTATTATGGAGCGCATGCGTGGAAAACCTGTTTGTATCAGTGCTCAGGTTTTTGGAAATTCGGCAACCTAAATAATCACTCCCCCCGTAAAATGACATTGTTTTTCAGATAAGGTGAGTTATTTGGGCAACAGGAAAAAGGCATTATCCCCTGAAAAGCATGTCAAATAAAAAACCACCTGCAACAAAAAGTGCTGCAAGTGGTTGTGGTTTGGCGTGGTACCACCCGGAATCGAACCAGGGACACACGGATTTTCAGTCCGTTGCTCTACCAACTGAGCTATGGTACCAGCATTGACGCTGCAAATTTATAAAAGTTTTTCCAATCCGGGAGTCATTTTTTAAATTTTGTTCCTAAAGCCGTGATTTATAACTACCTTTGCATCCTGTTTTGTTTTGCCTGTCCGGGCTGACCTATAGTATGAATCTGGTAATAGACATCGGTAACACCCTCTGCAAGGCAGCCGTATTTGACGGTGACCGCCTGGCCGCGCTGTGGAGCGGAGAAAGGCCTGATGATCTGAATATTCCTGCAGTGGTTCAGGAACATGGTGTAGAGGCTGTAATTGTATCAACGGTCAGAAAGCAGGATGATAAAGAAATTGCCCTTTTAATTAAGGGTTTGAATGATGCCGGACTGAAGATCATAACAGCCGGCCCCCACCTGAAACTACCGGTAAAAATATTGTACAAGACACCGCAGAGCCTGGGCACCGACCGTATTGCCTCTGCTGTTGCTGCGCATAGTATGTTTCCCGGCGGGGATGTCCTGGTTATAAATGCGGGTACATGCCT
Source organism: Bacteroidales bacterium (assembly GCA_003557805.1). Taxonomy (GTDB): domain Bacteria; phylum Bacteroidota; class Bacteroidia; order Bacteroidales; family UBA7960; genus PUPG01. Next base: position 12,658 of record PWNY01000042.1, read on the forward strand.
TACTTTAGATTTTGTAAATTCCAAAGGGGAGTATCTTGGTGGTACAATTTCGCCTGGCCTTAGGATGCGCTTCAGGGCACTGGGTGATTATACTGCAAACCTTCCATTTATTGACAGTGAAAAGGGAGAGTCGCTTGAAAAAGGCCTTGCCTTGCCGGGTCATACAACTGTTGACTCGATAAAGCTTGGTGTGATTGCCGGCATGGCAGCTGAAATTGACGGGCTGATAGGCCTCTGGAAAGAAAAAATAAGAAAAATTAACGTTATATTGAGCGGGGGGGACATAAAAACTTTTGATAAAAAACTAAAAAATAGGATATTTGCAGTCGAAAATATTGTCCTGTTGGGGCTGAACCAAATGCTGAACCATAATGTATAACTCCTATATAAAGAAGTTCGCCGCACTCACCCTGTTTTTTATATTGGGTGTGGCACTCTCACCATCAAACACCACGGCTCAGGGTAACTTTAACCTGCCATACTCAATTTACGGTGTGGGAGAGCTGAGGTTTGGCGAGTATTTTCAGAACATGAGGATGGGGGGTATCAGCCAGGCATACAGTTCAAATGTCTCTATCAACGATATCAACCCCGCATCATATGCTGCACTTGACTCAACTTCATTTGTTTTCGAGGCCACCCTGTTCTCCCACTTCCTTGAACAGGAGACCGCTGTGGCCAGGCAGAGATCGGATTTTATCTCCCTTGGTAACATCTCATTCGGCTTTCCTGTTACCCGCTGGTGGTCCTTTGCCGCCGGCCTGAAACCCTACAGCAGCCTCGGGTATTCAATACGCGACAGGGAGGATCATCCCCAGGCGGGAACAGTAACCTATTTTTACGAAGGCAGCGGTGGTTTGAACCAGCTTTTTATTGGAAGTGCCTTTAAACCCTTTGGTGGTCTTTCTGCAGGTTTTAATGCCTCGTATGTTTTTGGAGGCCTGGATTATGAGGCCTCTGTGGTGTCAAATGTGCTCGGGGTTTACCAGACAAACCTTACAAGTGCACACCAGGTAAACGGATGGATGTTCGGATTTGGAATGCAATACCGCCATGATATTTCAGAACAGCAGCATATAACCTTCGGGGCAACATTCGGTAACCGGCAGGATCTTGACATTTCCAGTACCGAAACCCTGAAACGGCGCTTAACCAGTGAGATGCTGTATGATACAATATCATTTGTTGAAGCAGAAAAGGCGGTTATGAGCATGCCAATGTACTATGGCTTCGGGGTGTTCGGAAGGCTTAACAACAACTGGTCGGCCGGCTTAGACTACAAGTGGCAGAACTGGGAAGAGTTTGAGTTCCCGGGCAGGGGAGGCAACTATAATAACAGCTACCAGGTATCGGCCGGTGTTGAGTTCGCCCCCACAATAGAGACCTTTGCAACATTTTTTCACAGGCTCAGGTATTCGGCTGGCCTTCGCTACGGGCAAGCCTATTTCATGCCGGGCGGAGAACCCCTGGATGAGTTTGGCATAAGTTTTGGTACCTCTATACCTATAAGGGGGAGCCTGTCGGGCCTGAATCTCAACTTTGAATATAGCAGGCGAGGTTCGGAAGATGTTCATGTAATACAGGAAAACTTTTACAGGATAAATATAGGAATCAATATATACGAGAACTGGTTTGTAAGGAGGAGATTTTATTAACAGGCAAATCAGAGTTCCAAAATAATTAAAGTAAAATGAAAGCATTAAGAAATTTTTCCCTGGCAACCATCACTGTCGTTCTGGCTGTTGGTTTTGTCTTCGCAGGGCACAGCACAAAAGGCAGCCCTGCAGATATGGCCGAATTGAGTTATGAAATGGTTCAGGACACAGACTCCCGTTACGGTGCAGACAGTGTGCTGTGTGTCAGGAACTGGTCGCTTTATGCTGAATACCACAGGCAGAGAAATTATGAAATGGCCTGGGAGCCTTGGAAGTATATGTTTGAAGAATGCCCGGCGGCAACAAGGAATATTTATCTGCACGGTGCAAGCATGGTCAGGTACTTTTACAATAATGAAACTGACCCTGACAAAAGAGAGGCATGGGTAGATACGCTTATGCTGATATACGACCAGAGAATTGAGCACTTTGGCAACGAAGGATATGTTTTGGGCCGAAAAGCAGCAGACCTTTACCAGCTGCGACCCAACAATGTACAGGAACTTTTTGACCTTACTGAACGTTCAATTGAACTGCAGGGTATGGAGACCGAAGCCCCGGTTTTGATAATTAATTTTCAGTCAGCCGTACGTTTGGTTGAAGCAGGATTGCTCGACCCGGGCGAGATAATCGAGCGCTATGACAAGTCAATTGACATTATAGAATACAACCTTGAACATAACCCCGAAGATGAAAGGTTTTTCAGACCGGCAAAAAACAATATAGAGTCAATGTTTGAGCCTTATGCTACCTGTGAGAGCCTGACCCAGGTTTTTGGACCCAGGCTTGAAGCGAATCCTGAAGATATTGAGTTGCTCGAAAGGATCACCGAAATGCTTGATGATGCCGGATGTACCAATGAAGAACTGTTCTTCACGGCCACCGAACAACTGCATTCACTTCAGCCCAATGCAGAGTCTGCATTCCTTATGGGCCGCCTGAACTCAAGCCGCGAGAATTTTGAGGAGGCGATCCGTTATTTTCAGGAGGCAGTTGACCTTTACTCTGAAGACGACCCTGAGGCCCATGCTGACGAGATCTTCCGTTCCTACTGGCTCATGGCTGAGATCACATACCGCCAGCTGCGCAATATGCCACAGGCAAGAAGGTATGCACGGCAGGCACATGAAGCAGTGCCGACTGACGGCCGTCCGTTGATCCTCATTGGTGAGATGTACGCTGCCAGCGCAAGCGACTGTGGTGATGATGAGTTCACCAGGCAGACCGCATACTGGGTTGCCTACGATAAGTTTGCCGAGGCAGCAAGAGTCGCTGAGGATGAATCTGTTAAGGATAGGGCTGAGCAGTTCGCAAATACTTACAGGCAGTATTTCCCTGACCGTGAGTTGATATTTTTCCATGGTTACAGCGAGGGAGAAAGCTATACTGTTCAGTGCTGGATAAACCGTACCACCACGATAAGGGCACGATAAACCGGCTCTAAATCAGTGCCCCTGCATTTTATGAAATGCAAACAAAAGTCTGCAGTCTGTAGAGATAATGTATATATATGTCATAAAACGAAGCATTGTCGCCCTGCTTGGGATGGCAATGCTTTTTTCTTGCAGGAGCGATCTTGAAACAATTGAGACGGTAACCAGCGCCGATGAGGGTCCTGTTGAGTCCGCCATTAATGCGGAGATAATATACAGCGATCACGGCTATGTGCGAATGATACTTAGGGCAGAGAGAATGGACCGTTATGAGAACGAGGAGAATTACCTGGAGCTGCCACTTGGCCTGCATGTTCAGTTCTATGACACCCTCAGCCGGGAAACCTCCAGCATGTCGGCCAAATATGCAATTAGCTATGAGGACAGCGAAATAATCGAGGCCAGGAATGATGTGGTGGTTATTAATGAAGCCGGGGAGCGGCTCAACACCGAAGAGCTGATCTGGGACCAGAA
>PWNY01000103.1 GCA_003557805.1 Bacteroidales bacterium
AAAAAGAAAAGCAGGTATGCAACAACACCGATCAAAAAACCATACAGGGACGCCACGGATATCTGAGCAAGATCAGGTGTTGTGTTTATAAAGATAAATGGCATAAAAACAAAGGCACCAATAAGGTTCTGATAAAAGATAGTTTCAGTGCGGGAGTAATTCTGAAGCTCCTTTTTGAAGATCACTGCCGTAACAGCGAAGATCATTGCAGACAGCAGCATTGCCGCCATCCCAATAAAATCCCTGTTATCAAAACTTATCTCATTGTTTATGTACATAATAACTATACCGGCAAAGGCAAGCCCGATAAGGGAGGCTGTCCTTTGCGTCACCCTCTCCTTTAAGAATATTGCACTGAATATCGAGGCAAAAATTGGCCAGGTGAAAAGTATTATCACGGCATTGCCAATTGTGGTGTAAAGATAACCCACGAAAAAAAGGAACATCCTGGCGGCATTCAAACCAGAGGCAATGATCATTATCCTGTAATTTCCCCGGAACAGCCTTACTCCCTTTAAGAGAAGATAAACTAAAAGCACGGAAAAAGGGATGAACATCCTGAAAAAGGTTATTGATCCCGAGGGCAGGCCGAGAAGCTTTATGAAAACCCCGCTGGACCCCCCTATTGTGGCCGCAATTATTATAGCAAAATATGGATTAAGTTTCATAGTACTGTTAACAACCTCCCAGGCCTTTTTGCTTACCAACTAAAAACTAATAAGCTCTATACCCCTGTAAGCCAGCCAGGCAACCAGTGTACAAAAAGCCACATCACCAAGGATAATTGGTATAACGGTCTTTTTGAAGGGGTATCCCGTAAATGCAAGTGAACCGCTTAACAGGTTATTAGGGAAAGGGCTGCAGGCAAAATAGAAAAATATCAGGAACTGAACCAGCAGATCATTCATTCTCTGTAAACGTGACAGTATCTTCTCAAGAATCTTTTTTGCCTTTTCACCCGTAAAATCCCTTGCCGAATAACCAAACAGGAAAAACAGTATGTCTCCGGAAGCCAGGCCGAGCCCCGATACAAGCCCCACCAAAAACGGGTCCATCTGCCCTGCCACCAGTGCGATTATCATTGGGTATGCCGAGAACTTTGTCAAAGAGGTAAATGCTCCCACCATGGAAACAAAAAATGCGGCAACAAAGCTGTTCCTCACCCCAATGGTCGCGACCATCTCTTTGGGACTGTAGAAGATGATCATCAGCAGAAAGACAACCATAAAAGCTAGCAGGAAAACAAAAAGTATCCTTCTGACAGTTATTCTGGGTATATGCATCCGGGACAAAAAGTTTCCAAAAGGCGAAGATATGTATTTCTGGCTAATCAGTCCTGCATATTTCCATGCCATACGGATCAAAAACAGGGCTAATGTCCGGGTAATGTGTCTGACACTTTCTTCCTCATACCATAATTCGTAATCCAATATCCATTAATGTCAAAGTTTTTTATCTTTGGTATATAAGACCCTGTGTCTCTGCATTCAAGAATAAACCACCACCAAACAACCCAAAACCATGAAAACAACTCTTCCAGTCCTGGCCTTATTAATTCTTGTTTTTTTACCGTGGTCTGCCATGGGGCAAATGGACCTTTTACCTTCACCTGGTTATTATTTCTTTCCATACTCTTTTGCAGAAGACGGAAACTATATATATACCGGTGGTTTAACCGCTGTTGCAGGAGACAACAGTTCAGACGGGTTGTTTCTATCAGCAACTGACGGCACAATCATGGAGAGTTTTCCGGATTTGAACGGAGGAGTATCCAAGGTTATTGCTGATGGTTCAGGGGGGTGGTATGTTGCCGGAATGTTCAGCAAAATAGGCGGTTATGAGCGTGATGGGCTGGCGCACATCCGTGCAGACGGAAGTATCAACGAGGACTGGGCACCGGTAATTGATGGTAATATTCAATTTTTATCCGTCCACGAAGGTATGCTTTATGTGTCAGGAAGCTTTTCTGTTATTAACAGCTATAACAGGTTAAACATTGCACGCTTTCGGATTTCTGACGGCACACTGGATAAAGACTGGGCTCCAGAAGTGGAAGGATCCGCTTATTCACCTGTCCAGGTTTTGGCAATGGATAATGAGCATGTATATATTGGAGGAGGTTTTTACCGTGTGAACGGCAGTGAAATATACAACCTGGCAAGAATAAGCCAGGAGAATGGAGAACTGGATGAACAGTGGGAGCCCGGCCCGGATAATAGAATTACAGATATTCAAATTTATAACGACTTTCTTTTTGTATCGGGCCAGTTTTCCTCAATTGGTGGTATTCAGAGGGAAGGCATTGCAAAACTGCACATTGAAAGCGGACTGGTGGCTCAAGAGTGGGAAACAGAACATGAATTATTTGACATCAGGCAAATCATTGTACACGGAGATTATTTATATACTGGTGGGAACAGGGAATGGGACTACAGCACCTCTTCATATATACCCTTCAGTGGCCTGAACAGGTATTCACTCGAAGACGGCATTAGGGATGAAAACTGGATGCATGGAATTGACATGGACATTTTTGTAATGAGCCTTTACGGGGATAATCTTTACATTGGTGCATCCGGCGGAATAGCTTTGAAAAAGCATAACAAGTATTCAGCCAGTATAAAACAAGAGCTTACAGGTAATTATCTGAGAGATGAATTTCAGCTCATTTATAAACTTAATATTCCTGAAGGTAAAATAGATCACGGTTTTTTACCGCCAGTTATATGGGGGAATGTTTTTTCCCTTTATGTGGAAGAGGATAAGCTGGCAGCCGGAGGGTGGTTTATTCTGATTGATCCTGAACTGATTTACGGCCTGTCAAGGTTTGATCGTGAAAGTGGATCTTTAGACAGATACTGGTTACCTGAAATAATGCATTTCGTTTCATCAATAATAATTGAAGGTGATATAATCTATGCAGGACTGGCAGATTACATGGAGGACGACAATGATGAAAAATCCGGGAGAATTACAGCCACAAAAATCGATATCTCAACACAGTCGGCTGATATGGACTGGGGTCCTGATATCTATGGAGTTACAGCAACCATGATATCAGATAACAATTCTCTTTACCTGGGTGGTGAGTATACAGGAATAAACGGTGAGGTAGCCAGCTCAGTACAAAAGATAAGCAAGGCTGACGGGCAGATAGATCAGGACTGGGGGCACATGATAACCGGAATTGTGATCAGCATATTAATTGATGATCAATTTCTATACATTGCCGGAGATTTTTCTGTTGAAGGCTATCCGGCCCTTTCAAACCTGGCCAGGCTCCATCTCGGTGACGGTACCCCGGATGAGGGATGGGATCCCGGTCCTGATCATTTTGTGAACAGCTTGCTTATCCATGAGGATTACCTTTATGCCGGGGGTTATTTTGAGCAGATAGGTAACAGCCCAATACGACACCTTGCAAGGATAGATCTTAATTCAGCTGAGGCTGATACCGGCTGGGACCCCGATCCCGACAATGATGTATACAGCATCGGGCTAATAAACAGGGATATTGTTGCAGCCGGCAGTTTTACACGAATTGGTCAAAAGGATCAGCCCCATTTTGCCCGTATCAGCACGGAAACCGGGCAGGTGAATGAAGACTGGACAATACGGCTGGGGTATCTTGTGGATGACGAAATGTTTTTTCCCGATCTTAATATAAACAGCATGCAGGTATTGGAAAGTGAAGTGATATTTGGTGGTCTTTTTTTCTATATAAATGACCTGCCCAGACTTTTCCTGGGCCGCATTGAAATAAAAAAACCTGAAATTTTACTTCAGCCAGGTGATGAATCCATATGTGAAGGTGAAGATGCCGTCTTTGAAATAGATGCCAACCCGGGAGAAGGAGAGCTTAACCTGCAATGGCAGAACTTTACTGACCAGGCATGGGAAGACATACCCGGAGCTACGGAACCGCATCTTGAGATTCCAGAGACATCAGCCGATCAGAGTGGAAACATGTACCGTTGTATTGTGTCGGGCCTAAATGGAAGTATTATCAGTGATATTGCCATACTTAATGTCAGCCAACATTATGAGTTCGTTGAGGATAAGGAAATTTGCGGAGGGGAAGTACTTGAATGGCATGGCTTAGAGCTTTCAGAGACAGGCACATACCAGTCAAATTATTATAGCATAAACAACTGTGACAGTGTCTATGTACTGAACCTTGTTGTATATGAAGTGGACAATACAGTTACACAGGAGGGCCTTGTACTTACGGCCAATGCCGTGGATGCATCCTATCAGTGGGTAGACTGCAACGATGATTATGTACGCATATCCGGGGCAACATCAAGAAGTTTTG
>PWNY01000123.1 GCA_003557805.1 Bacteroidales bacterium
ACGCAACTGTCACCCTCGACGGAACAGAGCATGGTGCTGGAGAATACCTCTTTGAAAACCTTGTGCCAGGAACCTATTCCTACCAGGTAAAACACCAGGAATATTTTGATGAGAGCGGAGAGGTGGAAATCACGGACGAGGATGTTTCTCTTGTTATTGAACTTCAAAAGGACGACACTTCAGTTTTATTGGCAGAGGAGGTAAACATAAGTGTGTTTCCCAACCCTGCCTCCAGCAGAATAAATATAGAGGCCGGTACAATAATAAATGAGGTGCATCTTATTGACATGATAGGTGTAACCGTAATGCACACGCTGGTAAACGACAAAAACCACACGCTGAACGTGGCGGGCCTTAAAGACGGTCTCTATTTTATCCAGGTGGTAACCGAAGCGGGCACCAAAACCAAGAGAGTACAGATAGTTAACTGAATGTCTTATATTTGGGGTATAAAACCCCAGGATAATGTCGCCGTTATCAGGAAAAGCAGCCTGTTTGGTCATACTTGTATCCATTTTTTTTACCGGATGCAATTTGCAACAACAGGAAAAAGACCTTTACGATTTGCCTCAGATCCGTGAGAAAGGCGAACTTACGGCAATTACCAGCTACAGCCCCATAAGCTACTTTATTTACCGGGGAGAGGTAATGGGTTATGAGTTTGAGCTGCTGCAGATGCTTGAGAGCCACCTGGAGCTGCCAGTCCGCATTGTGCTTGCACGGGACCTCGATGAAATGATGGAAATGCTGGACCGTGGCAAGGGAGATATTATTGCCTATAATCTAACGGTCACTGCAGAAAGGAGAAAGCAACTTGCATTCACCGACCCCCTTAATATGACCCGCCAGGTTCTCGTACAGCGAAAGCCGGATAACTGGCGAGGGATGATGCGCCACCAGATAGAGCAGCAGCTTATAAGAAACCCGATTGAACTGGCCGGGAAAACCATCCACGTGCGCAAGGGCTCGGCATATGCTTCCCGCCTGCAGAACCTTTCGGAAGAGATCGGGGAGGAGCTGGAAATAGTGGAAGGTGCCGGTGGGCTAACGACCGAAAACCTGATAAACATGGTCGCTGAAAGGCAAATCGAGCTTACCGTTGCCGATGAGAATATCGCAAGGATACAGGCCGCCTATTACCGTGACCTGGACGTAGAAACGCCTATAAGCCTCCCGCAGCAGACCGCCTGGGCTGTAAGGCCCTCCTCACCCGAGCTGCTTGACACAATAAACAGCTGGCTTGAAAAAGTGCGCAGCGGAGCAGACTACTATGTTATCTACAATAAGTATTTTGAAAACCGCCGTGCATTCAGGGCGCGTTATGGCAGCGATCTTTTTCCGGTTACGGGGGGGCAGATATCGCCTTACGATGAGCTGTTCAGGGAATATGCCGGGCTTATCGGCTGGGACTGGCGCCTTCTGGCAGCCCTTTCATACCAGGAGTCAAGGTTTGATCCACAGGCGGTATCGTGGGCAGGTGCAACCGGGTTGATGCAGCTAATGCCGTCAACTGCAGCCGAGTTCGGTGCCCAGGACAATTATGAACCAAAAGAGAACATTGCCGCCGCCGCCGCTTTTATAAGCTGGCTGGATGATTACTGGAAGGAGTATGTGGAAGATGAAAATGAGAGGAGAAAGTTTGTTATGGCATCATATAATGTTGGACACGGACATGTTCAGGATGCCCGCAGGCTAGCTGAATCCCACGGGGCAGACCCGGACAGCTGGTATGGCAATGTGGAAACCTTTATGCTCAAAAAATCAAATCCTGAATATTACAACAGGGAAGAGGTCCGGTACGGGTATGCTTCAGGTTTAGAGCCTGTCAGCTATGTTAGCAATATCCTCAGTCTATATGATCACTACCGGCAGTTTGTGGAGTGAGAATACCCCCGCCATCACCCCCGCCATGCTCCCCCATGACATAGAAGCGGTTATTACGCATTAACCAGCCATTTCCCTCCCGGTAAACATCTGTTTCTGCCGCCCTGAACATCACCTGGTCATAGGTGTAGTTCATGTTTTTCAACAACCTGTTGCGCAGAAGGCACTTTACACGGTCACCGGGGCTTTTCACACTGATTGTCTTTTCAATAAGCACCCAGTTGCCGTCTACAGCAACTATATTACGGAAAAGGTCCGTAAGGGTGTGATCATAGATGTTGCCGTAATTATCGCTCAGCTCAATTATCATCTGCGTGCGCAGGAAAAGGTCCGTGTGCACCCCCTCTATCCAGAAAGAAAGCACATACTCCCCTTCAGCCTCACTGCCGGGCACCTGCTCATCAATTAAACACTCCCATGAACCAAAACCAAGGCTCCTGCTGCCAGGTACAAAATAGTAAAGATCCTGGCCGTAATCGGGAAAGTCTGTTGCTATAAAATCTTTTTCATGGGAAGTAGTATAATACCCGTTGTGCCCGTACAGCTCTTTTTCTTCAAAAGCCGACCGGACTTGCTCATACAGACTTTCATAATATATAAGCAGTGAGTCAGGATCAAGCCTGTACAAGCTGTAATAACCCGCATCAAAAAGCCGGGTTGAGATCTCTAGCAGCTGCTTTTGGGGTGAAGGTATCTGGCTTTCATTGAGCGCAACAATTAGAATGTCTTTGTCTTTTTCAAGCATCTCAAGTATTGCAGGTTTACGGTAGGCTTCCCAGACAAGCTCACAGTTAATTAAGGTCTGTGACAGGGAGGTCCTGCTCAGCATAACCCCCATTGAGGGAAGTCCGGTCTTCCAGGAAACCACCGAAGCATACATATCAATTCCTCCCCTGGGCTCGATCCAGATGTTTTCAGAGCCCACGTGATAATAAGGGACCGGAAGTACGGCCTGGAACTTATCAGTGTCAATGCTGTGCACCCATTGATTTTCCGGCAACCGGTTCTCCCTGTCTGCAATTGCAGGCAGACGGTTATTGACTGTAGCACTCCAGAAACCGGCGTTATAAAAGGCATCCATATACAATACTGCAAGGGCTGCTACCACAAGTGCTTTCCAGTAGGGTTTGCGCAAATAATCCTTCAAGCACCATATTTTCCAGAAAACATAGATGTTCAACACATAAAAAAAGATCCATGAGAACCTTGCTATTCCGCGCATCTGCCTGAGCGGGCCAATGAAGTCGACAAGTCTTTCAAGGCCAAAAACAAACGGTACGCCAAAGGAGTAAAGCAGAGCAATAACCGATATCCAGAAGAAAACATTGAGTATAACATTATCATTTGCAGGTTTAAGGGCATTGATATACTGCCTGTTGAAAAGCCTGACAAAAAAGAGCACAAACATGATCAAAAAACAGGTTGCAGCAACAAGGCCAACAAAAGCCCTACCCTCCCAGTCAATGTACCCAAAGTCCTTTATGTTCCTGATAAAGGCACCGTATGGCATGTCAATTGGCAGCAGCACGCTTTCTGGATAGGCTTTATAGTAAAGGAAACCCCAGGGCTGAGTTGTTCTGTCGGTTACACTGTCCGTAAGTGCTGAAAACAGCAAAAACAGAAACAGGGGTAAAGCAAACTGCAGGGAAAAATGCAAAAGTTTCTTTGGGGGGCTTATGACGGAAGGCCGGGAGAAAAACAGATAAATCCAGTACAGGAGAACCAAGAAAGAGTAAAAACCCAGCATATAGACATGCACCCCAATAGCCCATAGCATAAACAGCCCCATAATAACACTTTTCCAGACCCCTGGCTTTTGATGGAATATTGCCAGCAGGTAAAGGACTGCAGGGATAACAAACACATAAGACAGTGAAAAGTGTCCGCCCATCCTTGCCAGCTGGGGTGAAAGCAGGGCTATCCCAACAGAAGCTATGGCGCTGTAGAGGTAATTAAGCCTAAAGTGCACAAACAGCAGGTAAATGAATACCATTCCCGCAAGGAGGGATAACAGCATTGCCATATTGATTATGCCAACTGTATACTCACCCAGCCCGGCAATATGATCGTTTATAAACTTTAATACCACACTGTGTGAGGGCTGGCTGCCGGTAAACATAATGTGCTCTCCATGTGGGTAGTTCATTACGGCCGAATGGCTGTATGAGGTGTCATGCTGAATATAATAGCTTGTAGTGTAATAATCCTTCAGGCCGTCTCCCCCTGTAGCAAAAAAGGTTTCACAGGGGGCCTTAATTGGTGCACCGTAAAAATACAGTAGCATAAATAGGCCGGTGACCACCGTAATAACCGCACCAATTCGTTTTTTTATATGATCCTTTTCAGGGCCTGATTGTTGCAAGGGGGTCTGGCTTTTTATTATGACTAAGAAATAGTGAGTTAAAACTGGCCTGTCAGGGTGTTTTGCTGACACAAAAATGGGAAAAATATCTTATTTTTCCGTTTTATACCTTCTTTTGATCAAAAAACTATCTCTTATTAAAGATAGTGATGATATTTGCAAATGGATAATCATTCAGCATATGGATTTTAACAAAAATATTTCTGTTGTCGTTTCCGTGTTCAATGAAGAAGCCGTAGTGGCCTCTTTCTGGAATGAGCTTAAGCGGGTTATAAAACAACTAAGCGAAAAGGGCTTAGGTTTTGAGGTGATCTTTGTAAATGACGGCAGCACCGATAATACCCCGGAGATCCTTGATGGTATTGCGTCGGGCACCCCCGGAACAAAGGTGGTTCATTTCAGCAAAAACTTCGGTCACGAAGCCGCAATGCTTGCCGGGATTGAAAATGCAACGGGAGATGCAATTATTTGCATGGACGCGGACCTGCAACACCCGCCATCAACTATCCCATCAATGACGGAATGTTTTGCTGAAGGGGCAGAAGTCATTACCATGATACGTGACCAGCGTTCCAAAAGTGGGTGGGTAAAAAAAATAGCCTCGTCTTTATTTTACAGGACGATCAACATGCTTTCGAAAGGGGATTTCGAGCCAATGGCATCAGATTTTTTCCTTATATCAAAACGTGTGGCTGAGATAATTGTGAATAATTACAGGGAAAAGACCAGGTTCTTAAGGGGTCTGATCCAGTCGGTGGGCTTTGAAAAGAGATCCCTGTCCTACACCGCGCCCAAAAGAGTGGCCGGAAAAAGCAAATACTCCTTTATGCGGCTTTTCCTGCTGTCTCTTTCCGCAATTGCCACTTTTTCACACATGCCTCTGAGACTGGGGCTCGGCCTGGGTGTTATGTTCGGTGCATTCAGCCTGATTGTCGGTATTTACTCAGTCATTATGAAGTTTGCAGGCCAACCATTTTCAGGGTATACCACGATAGTGCTGCTTATGAGCCTTGGTTTTGCAATGCTGTTTACGGTTATAGGAATTATCGGTGAGTATATCGGCTATATTTTCACAGAGGTAAAGAACAGGCCGGTATACATAATTGAAAGGATCACCGGCTGAAAGAAGTTGTCAGTGGATCACCTGCAGTTTCCTTGAAACCACCCCCTTATCTGTCTGTACATACAGGATGAAGAAACCATGTTTAAGGTTGGCAGTATTTATTGAATGGTTCAGGTCATTGACGGAGTCATTCCGGTATACAACCTGACCAGCAAGGTTGAATATAAATATGCTTTTCATTATCTCTTCACACTTAATATCAACTTTATCCCTGGCAGGGTTCGGGTAAATTACCACACTTATATCATCATCCTGATGCCCGGTGTCAGGAGAAAAGCCGGCGTATATATTATAAGATCTCGTTATCCCGTCCAGCTTGTAATCCGCTGTGCCATCATTATGGATTATAAGGCTGTCCCTGAAATTCACACCGTCAACCATTAGAGTGTCAATGCGGTAACCCTGTTCCGGCACTATTTGAAACTGCATTTCCCCGCCATGATAAACCGGGATGCTACCAAAGGGGAATATGTTACCGTTAGGGCCGGCGGTTGCATAAATATTAAACGCATCCATTGATAATCCCTCCACGCTTATGTTGTTAAAGGTCACCCTGTCACCATTATCAGCGTACATATCACTGCCACCGAACCTTATACGGACCTTTAGCCAGGGGTTATTTTGTGCGCTTTCAACATTACTGAAGTCAACTGTAAAGAGCCGGTATTCATCATCCAGTGGAAACTCGTGGTGTGAAAGCCCGCTGGTTATCCAATTGCTTTGTTCCTCAAGGGTCCTGTAGTCTATTACAAGTTTGTCAGCCGCTCCTTCGTCTTTGGCTGCAAAGCGGAGAACAACGTCACTAAAACCGCTAGCAGGGATGTTCAGTATCATGGAGTTCTCCCTCCCGTTGTACCTGAAGGGTTGCCTAACCTGCAGCCCGCGCATGGAAGAATCGCTGAAGGGTATGCCATCATTTGCTTCGGGCCTGTAATTGATGTCTGAAGGGGCGTTTCTTCTTTCCATTGAGGCCATGCGCCAGAAGGGATGGTCCTCGAAATAAGGGTAGTCTTCCAGGGCACTCTGGAATTCGATAACACCCCTTTCAGGAACACTGTAAGTTGATGAAAGCTCTTCAAGCGGTGTATCATTTGGAATATCTGTATCAAACATCCAGTAATGCATCAATACCGGCTCGAAGGTCTTTTCAAAATGGGCCACGAGCTTAATGTCATCCTTGGGTTTTAGTTTAATTACGGTATCCTCAGAACTATTATCAACCTCCCAGTGTGAAAAGCGGTAACCGGGTACAGCAACCGCTTCTACCTGTAGTGGTATGCCTTTGAAGTACCTGCCCGTCCAGGGGTATGGATATTCACCAACCCCGGGTGTGCCGTGTTTTATATCAAGCGAATTTATTCGGATATGCCCCATTAGCTGGTTGCTGACATCCAGTGTAACCTCTATCTGCCCGTCAAGGTCAAAAAACTCCATTATGTGGTTAAACTGTAAATGCGGCCTTTGCTCCGCAAAATGAAGCATCTCTTTAATAAAGCGCTCCCATTCATCTTTTGATTCAGGACTGCTCCAGCGTGCAATGTGCTCCTCTACCTCGGGCTCAATAAGCTGTTTCATTTCTCTTATAACAGATGTGGTCCTCCCAGGCAAAAATGAGGTGTTTAAAAGATCCGCAAAGCGGTTTATGAAAGATGTCCTGAACAACTCGCTTTCAAGCAGCTGCCGCATTATAAAGCTTCCCCATTCATGCTCCGGGTCAGCGGCATGCTCCAGGGTGTTAAAACTCACATGCGACCATGAACCGAATCCCGCATCAGTATCGTACAGCAACCACCGCCACCTACCGTCATGGCCAAAAGGGCCGTCAGGAGAAAACTCATCTGTCCTTTTGCGCCAGTAAGTTACATTGCGGTTGGGCCAGTCTGTGTTCGATGCGAAGATATTTGCGATCTGGTAGTCTATAAAGTTGTCCACATCCATCTGGGTAAGGATATATTCATAATGGATACTGTCGGCCATGCTGTGGTCTTCCATATATTGGATCATGTCCTTATAATGGATACTTTCCCCCTCAACAACATCTCCTTCCAGTTCCAGAATATCAACCATCTCTTCATCCACGCCATATACGCGTGCAAGGTAGTGTTTGTCAAACCTCTCGCGCAGGTTCATGATCCCCCAGTACTCACCATTGATAAAGAGTACAACCGGGCAATACGCCTGTGTGTCAATGTTCAGTCCGCCTGCAATGCGTTGTATTGCAGCATCCCTGAACAACGTCCATTTCCAGTCCTGCCCGGAGTTCCTGAGCAGCAAACGTTTGTAGGCGCTGTAATCTCTGTCCTCAAATATGGAGTGTTCAAAATGTGAGTTGCTATATTTGTTCCTGGCGTAAAGCCTAAGTGATTTTGCCGGATAGGAACGTGTCCAGCCCCCGTGTATCCTGAATCCCGCAGCCTGGTCAAGCAGCACACTCCCTTGCTGGTCCATAAATATCATTTGTGCAGGATACTCCCACTCCTCACCCCTGCGCATGGCATTGTAAACTGCATAGGAGTAGTCTCTTTCAGGGTTTTGCTGCCGCCAGTTATCAAAGTCAACCCCGGCAACATAGATGCCTTTCTCGTAATCAAACAAATGCCACTCATCAGTCAAAAGAGAGAATACCGGCAGGGTATACCTGTCTTCTCCTTTATCGCTGATATAGTAAACTGCAGCTTGCTCCGGACTGGCCAGGGCACCATCCTTCACAGCAACCGCTCTTACCACAGTTCCCTTAAATACCGGGGTCTCTGGAAAATAATCAGGTTCGGAATGCCATGTTGAGGAAATTGCTGTTAGGCGGTCTTGCTCTCCTAATCTGTCATAAACACTTACCGGACCGTCATACAGCATGGACCTGTAGCTGCCCTCCAGCAACTCCCCGGTGGGGTCACCGGGATTCTGCGGATACTTGTTCTTATAATAATATGTCGCACCATTGAGGTTCTCAATGCATGGTGCCGACCCGTCCAGTGTATAAATAATTTTCACCCCAGGTTCTTCGTGTGTGATAGCCAGATCAAATGCCTCACTGTAAAATCCGCTCCCTTTTGAGAAAACAGGAGGTGTAAGTATATGGCTGTGTCCTTTAGTATCATTCGGGGCACCGGGTGTCGGCTCGTCAAAATAAAACCATTGCTCTCCGCCATCGGGTTTGCGGCCGTAAGAGATATCCGTCGGTATAAACACATTCGAAAAGCCGTCAAGCCTATTGCCATCAGGGTGTGTCAGCAGTACCTCCCCGCCCTCCTGGCTTATTCTGAAAGAGGTATGCAGCTGGCCATCCGGGTCAGTGCGGTTTTTGCCCGACGCCCATACAAGAAGATAATCACCGGGGTATAGTGTAAGACCTGGTAAAGTCCACATGAAAGGTTCATCAGGGTCATCGGATAAACCATAACCGCCAAGGTTTAACGGTTCATCTCCTTTGTTATAAAGCTCAATCCAGTCCTCGAATTCACCGTCTTCATCATGGAAGGTGGTGGCATTTGAGGACATGAGCTCGTTTATTACCACATGACCTGCATAGGAAACTGAATGCAGGCACAATAGCAAAAGAGAGAGAACAAGCCAGGCTTTGTTATTCATACCGGTGATCAAGCATTAAAAGGCGTTGTTTCATTTGTGTGTGTCAATCAAAAATGCAAAGTTATATTTCTTTTTGGTCTGATTTACAACATAGTGCAAAATTGACACATTCTCCGTAAGTAAATAGAATAGTTTAAAAATGTAGTGTAATTTTGAACATAAACGCAATAATCAAACCATTGTGTATAGCCAGGATAGTATAAGGGGTATTATAAACAGGGTCTTAAGGGACAAGGGGAGACCCTATGAGGTGTTGCGCTTTGGCATTGTGGGGGTAATTGCCACTGTTGTGCATTACGGGCTTTACCTGTTACTTCTGCTGTTCCTTAAAACCAATATCGCATATACGATAGGGTATATAATCAGCTTTCTGATAAATTTCCAGCTCTCAAACCGTTTTACCTTTCAAACCAGGCCATCCTGGTTTAAAGGGCTTGGGTTCGGGGCCTCCCACGCAATAAACTACGCCCTGCACATCATACTTCTCAATGGCTTTATCTGGATGGGGATAGACCGGCAGGTTGCACCAATCCCCGTTTTTGCGATTGTGATCCCGGTTAATTTTTTGCTTGTACGGTATGTTCTGAGGTCAGGTAGCTGAACCCAACAAAGCAAGCAGGACAGATTTGTTCCTGAAAAATATCATCTCAGTTTCGTATACAGCGTACGCTGGCTCCTGTGTTTTTTTCGGCTCTCTCATCTGCCCCCAAAAGCCTGCCTGAAATGCCTTGCATTCGCCTCGGTATGGCTCTGGTAGCAGAAGCCTCTGTCGAGCTCCACCAGTATGTGTCTGTACCAAGCCCAATGAAGTCGGCAAATCCATATCTGCGAATGCCTGCCGGGAGTGCGGAAAAACCAAAGTCATCTGTTCCGTAATAGTTGGCATAGCTGGGCAGGGACCACCTGGGGTGAATGCTTGTATCACATTCTCCCCCGAGGGGAGATCCTTCCTGGCGGCATGACTTTAAAAAATCTGCTTCATAACTTAGCTCAATCTGCTGATAACCTGAAATTAAATAATCTGTCAGACTGGTCCAGTCATCATCCGTTGGCACCCGCCAGCCGGCAGGACAAAGACCGGCGGGGTTCGCCACGGCAAACCAATTGTACAAAGCGCCATACTGGGTTTTCCAACCACTATCGTGGTCGTACCAAACGTAACCGCCTTCATTGTCATATATCCAGTCATAATTAGTAACAAGGTTGTTAATTGGCGTGCCATTGCGGTAAGTGGTTGTTCTGAGGTTTTCAGCCATCCACTCCTGGTCACCGATAATCACAGTAAGATATTTGTTACCATCAATGTCGGTTACACCATTACCGTAAACTGTTTTAATGACATCCTCCATTTCATCATCGTGTTCATTAAGATCATCATTGTCCGTTTCACAACTGCATGTCAGAGCAAAAACAAACAACAACAGAATAAATCTTTTTTCAATTGTTTTCATGGCCTGGGCTGTTTTTGTCACCAATAGGGGAGATTTTCGTTTAAACAGTAGTTTACAAGTTAATAAAAAAATTGACGTTCTTGCTTAAACCATTGCCGGTTTCCTTCAAAACAGAGCAGCTTTTCTCAGCTTTTACATAGAATTATCTCAAACTAAATAATCCATGCCGGCCATTACAGCATAGACTATCCTGATGTTTCATATGGCACAGGAGTGTCGCCGGAAGCCTGGATTACTAACAAACCTGTTTTGCTACAAATCTTTCGGTCTAACTGGTTTACCCAAAAAATTTATTGATCATTTAATATCAAAAAATCTGCTCCCCATTTTAGTAATCCCCACGGAGTTTATTCCAGCCAGGGACGTCCCGGCATAAACTCTTCCAGCAACTGCGGGTAAAAGTCGTTTAGAGTCGGATATTTATTGCGATTGGCCTGGTAATAGTTAATCTTTTGCAGGAGCTCATCCAGGTTTGCCACCCCTCTCTCAAGTTCATAACTGTAAGCCCACTGGCCAAGTTCGGGACACTCCTGCTGGGCCAGCCAGGTGGTTATGGCACGGATTATAAACTCGTTTATACACTCCTCCCACTCCCCGCAAACATTCTGTTTGGCCAGTGCCGGAACCAGGTCATAAAAAGCGGCATAAGGCATAATCTCATCACGATAAAGCTCCGTTACAGGGTTAATGAATGGATGACTGAATTCATGGCGTATCATGTGCTTGAGATGGTTTTCATCACCAAAAAAGGGCAGGCCGTCCTTTACCATAAGAGGTCCCATTGTGTTATATATCTCCCTTTTGCCATTTGGCAGGAGTAGCCAGTTGCCATAACCTAGTGAACCGTAAAGTGATACCAGAACAATGTTATATGACTGCTGTGGCCTGCCAAAAAAATCTTCGATCTCTTTTATATAGTTGTGATTACCGATATGATTCAGCGTTTGCCCAATAATGGTTTGATAGAACTGCACATTGCTCTGGTAAAAGGCATTAAAGCCTGATGCCTCGGCAAAGTCTTGAAGCAGGCCCAAAAAAATATTGAGGGAGTCTAACCCATATATACGGCTGATCACAAAATCGTCAGGCTGAATATCCTGCCTTAACACCAGGTCTTTGTCAGTATATAGCATTATATTGGAAGGTGCGCTAAAATTCAGCTTACGGGGCTCCCCGCTAAGACGGTCGAACATCTGAACAGCAGGGTGGCCGGCAAAGGGACTGAAATGTTCCAGAACACTTGTCCTGTAATCAAAGTCACTTTCGGCCATAAGGAAAGGAAGTATGGAAGGGTAGTTTCCTATAGCCTGCACGATCGAGACAAGCTCCACCTGGGGATGCACCATCACGTTGATATTGTTGCGCTGACCGCCGGTGATATCAGGAAGCTGCCCTGATTTAGCACCTTTGGCAAACAAAACATGGGTCATGGATAATAACAGAACAAAAGCAACAGAAGTAAAATATTTTGTTTTCATGCTTGTGTTTTTGAGGGTTGTGATTAAATCCTTGAATTTCTGTCTTACCTGCTTAATCCCGTAGTTTATCCAATTAATGAATCTCCTGTAAAAACAAATAATTGTATTGTTATTTGCACTTAGGAAAAGTCAACTGCAACTGCGTCCTGTTTCCACCAAAACCGTGAATATACCTGTCTTTTTAGTTTTGTTGTTGTAACATACAAAGCCCCCAACACAATAAAGGCAGCTGCACCCAATATGACGGGGTGTTTACCCTTTTTGTTACAAAAAAGTTAATCTGCCCGGTTTTAGATGTTATGACAGTGGTTGGATCTGTTGAAAAATGTGGCAGAATAAAAGTAAATTACACGCTTTTATCTTTCGAGATAAGGAAAGTCTGCATTTTAAAACGTTGATGTCTGAACGACTAAGCTGGGAAAGGCAAGTCTTGTGAGTCTAATGAAGGCTTTTTAACCGGGCATCCTGCCACTCATCGACCAATTCCCGGAAGAGTTCTTTTACGGTAGTGATCTTAGTTGCCAGGTATGCATTGGCACCTGCAAAAGCATAGCCGCCCTTCATGTTTCCTTTATAGGCATTATATAGTGCTGTAACAATGCAATACGGACTGCTTGACACATTACATGTTCTGATGCAATGGAACGGACATCTCATGGGAATCTTCATTCCTGATCTGACTTTATCAAGAAATTTATTGTGTATGGCCCGCCCTGGCATTCCGACAGGGCTCTGAATGATCTCCATGTCGTCTATTTTGGCATCTATATAAGTCTGTTTGAACCGTGGGGAAGCATCGCATTCTGCTGTTGTTACAAAACGGGTTCCAAGCTGAACCCCTTTGGCGCCAGCCTGCATGATGTTGTGGATGTCTTTGCCTGTGTGTAATCCTCCTGCTGCAATTACCGGTATTTTACACTGGTACTTATCTTCAAAGAGCTTTACTTCCCTGACAACCTCAGGGACCAGTTCCTCAAGAGCATAATGGCTGTCCTCAAGGTTCTCTTTTTTGAAACC
Organism: Bacteroidales bacterium; assembly: GCA_003557805.1. Taxonomy (GTDB): domain Bacteria; phylum Bacteroidota; class Bacteroidia; order Bacteroidales; family UBA7960; genus PUPG01. The sequence goes on from PWNY01000123.1 coordinate 12,904, forward strand.
CAGATGCCCTCCTGCCTTCGGGCCCTCAACTACAAAAGCATCGGGCAGGTAATCATATAGCGATTTCCACTTTTCACAGATAATCCTTGCAGCCCTGGCTGATGAAACAATTGGAACAAGTTTGGTCTTGCTGCCTGGTGTTAAAAACTTTGGTAATTCAAATGGCAGTCCGGCGCCTGAAAATATCATGTCGGCTTTTTCAGAGATAGAAGTACGTGCCAGGTCAGCGAAATTTGACATGGCTACCATGATGTTAACTCCAATTATTCCTTTTGTATGCTCCCTGGCTTTACGTATCTCTTTTTTAAGTCCTTCAATGTTAGACTGAAGGTAATCAAGGGTGGGAGAACGATGTACAAACCCTAAGCCTGCTGCAGAAATGACACCTACGCCACCCTCATTTGCAACGGCTGCCGCGAGTCCGGAAAGACTAATGCCCACACCCATACCTCCCTGTATGATAGGGACAGGAATTTTTATCCCGCCTATATTTAGTTCTTGCTTCAAGATAATTTCAAATAAATGTTTAAATTATTTGTAAAGGTACGAAAACAAAGCAGGCAACCGCAGGTTTTCAGAAACTTAAGCTTATTTAACATATCATTGAGCCTCTTGTCTTTGACCACAAATAGAACTTTAAGTTCTTGAAGAGTAAATAAGCGGTTATAGCATTATTAACACAGATTCTGTAGTTTAAACCGTTTGGTTTATTTGCTATTGTACTGTGTATAAAAAACCAGGGGCTTTGCTGGTTTTATAAAAACAAAAAAGCAGTCACACTTTTAGTTGGTGTAGCTACATGATATTTAAATACCTTCTAATTGGGTTAAAACGGCATTTTATATTTGTCACGCAAATATTTGTCTGTCTTTTTTTATGTGTAATCCTACATGAATCGGTTAATCAACTAAACACAAAAAAATTAATTGGCTGCCGGCATTATTCATATTTAAGTGCTTCAGCGGGATTGGCGTTTGAAAGCCTTATTGCATGGTAACTAACGGTTAGGATGGTGATCACCATGGCAACCAAACCACCAAGTAAAAATGGGGTAATGCTTATCCGGATAGCATATGGGAAAGTGCCAAGCCAGTTGTCCATAAAAAACCATACCAACGGTACAGCCAGTATGAAGCCAATGGCAACCAGCATCAGAAAGTCTTTCAGCAACAATACATATATCCGGATTGAGGCCGCCCCCAGGACCTTACGTATGGACACCTCTCTGTAACGCTGACCAACCATGTATGAGGCCAGGCCAAACAAGCCCAGGCAGGCGATCAACAGGGCAAAAACAGCAAACAGCAGCACAATTTTGCCAAACCTTTCATCATCTGCATAATGACGATTAAAAAAAGTGTCAAGGAATTGTGCCCTGAAAACGCGGTGCGGCATGAACTCCCGGTTTAAGGATTCAAGATGAGCCATCACTTCAGGGGTGTTGTGTCCGCTTATCTTTACAGAGGCTTTAAATGAAGTAAATTCATCCCAGTAGATCACCAGGGGCCCCAGGGCCTGGTGCGGAGAGTTGAAATAGAAATCGGGCACAATACCTACAATTTTTGAACCTTTGACCTCCTGCCCTATCACTTCATCATAACTTCCTGTAAGCTCCAGGTAATTGACGGCCGATTCATTGATCATGACAACTTCCCGGTGTTCGGAACGAATACCAGGATCAAAATGACGTCCTGCAATGGGCTCTATGCCCAACAAGGCAAGGAAGTTATCATGAACCGGTAAAAAGTTTATCTGTTTGTGGGTCCCGTTAACCTCCACTCCTTCCTGCCATTGAATTCCGCCCGGCACCGCATTTGAAAAGCTTACATCAAGCACACCGGGATGCTCCATTGCTGCCTCCCTGAAAGCCTCCTTTCGATCAAATGGGTCGAAGTCAAAGAAGACCACATTCTCTGCATTAAATCCAAGTGGCTGGTTTTTCATATAGGCAATCTGCTGGAAAACAATTATGGTGCCCGACACCAGTGCCACTGAAACCCCAAACTGGAAAACAATCAGCAGCTTTCTGAACAAGGCACCCCCCTTCCCCGGAATTTTCTGCCCCTTAAGCACGGCTGCAGGACGAAAGGCCGTCAGGTAAAACGAAGGGTAAATTCCTGAAAGAAAGCCTACTGTAAATACTCCCAGGGTTATGACCAGCGCCGCCAGAGGTATGCCAAGATCCATCAGTTGCAGGCCGGTACCGGTAAGATCCCTGAAATAAGGGAACAATAACTCCAGCAGTGCCAGTGACAGTAATACGGCAAAAGCGGTTGTAAGCACCGATTCTATTAAAAACTGTAATATCAGCTGCGGCCTGGTACTTCCAAGCAGCTTCTTAATTCCAACCTCTTTGGAACGGTTAAAGGCACGGGCAGTGGACAGGTTCACAAAGTTAATCACCGCTATCCCCAGCACAAATATGGCAATAAGGGCAAATGAATTCACTGTGCGGCGGTTACCCAGGTTCACGGCCGGCTGGAATGCCACCTCATTGGCAAAATAGATTTCAGTTAGGGGGCGCAGGTAATAATCAAGCCGCATCTCTCCTCCTGTCATTTCAACAAGGAACTGCCTGAACCGTTCATTAATTTTTTCCTCCAGTTCCTTGATATTAACCCCGGGCTGAAGTCGAAGGAAGGTGAAGTTGTTCCATTGACCAAATGAATTTAGTACATTCTCATCATTACTGAAGTCCTCCCACAAAACTATCGGGGCAACCGCTTCAAAAGGCAGATGCGTATGTGTTGGGTTTTCGATCACCCCGGTGATCCGCAGGGGCATGCGTCCCATCATGTTAACTGTTTGCCCGACCACATCGGTGTGACCGAAAATGTTCTCTGCATGCCGGCGGGTAATAACCAGGGAGTACTTGTCAGTAAGTGCGTACCTGGGATTGCCCCGGATAAACTCCACCCGGAAGAAATCAAAAAATGTCGTGTCGGCAATGATGATGTCGGGTATATGATAGGGCTCATCATCCACCATTATATCCGACTGGCTGAACATAAATGAGTTGACCCGCAACATCTCTTCTACTTCCGGGTAATTATCTTTCAGGAAAGGCCCCTGCATAGTTCCTGTAAGCGCCCAGTCACCTGCTTCTGCATGAGCTTCCAGGCGGAATATCCGGTCTGCGTCTTCATGGACACGGTCGTATAGATGCTGATCTATCACATAGGTGCTTACAAATACAAATACCGTTA